>CAYXNL010000015.1:0-43811 GCA_964466455.1 uncultured Thiotrichaceae bacterium | reverse complement strand
TTACCTGCGGCGCGGTGGCTGACGACGACGGTAGTGTAAAGATTTACTGGGGTGGTGCGGACACCGTGATGTGTGCTGGAACCGCGCGCCTCGACGATCTGGTCGACCTGTGCCTCAGTAACAGTCGGCCAGCCTGCTCTTACTAAGGGGAATGACATGGGTATATATACGTAAGTAAATTTGCCTGATCAGACGTATTTCATTTCATTTTTACGGTAGAGGGTAGAGACAGTGCCGACAATTTTCGGGTCTGGTTGATAAACAATGGCCGGGTCTTTTTCCGGATAGTCCAGCGTATGCAGGAAATGACGTATACAGTTGATGCGGGCACGTTTTTTATCATCCGACTTGACCACAGTCCAGGGGGCATCAGCGGTATCGGTGTGGAAAAACATGGTCTGACGCGCCTCGGTATAATCCTCCCATTTATCCAGTGATAGCAAATCAATCGGGCTTAGTTTCCAGTGTTTTAACGGGTCGTGGCTACGTGAATGAAAGCGTCGAAGCTGTTCATGTCGGCTTACGGAGAACCAGTATTTTCGTAATATCAGGTCAGCATTTACCAGCATGCGTTCAAGCTGTGGGGTAGTACGTAAAAATTCCAGATGTTCGCCCGGTGTACAGAACCCCATTACCCGCTCTACACCAGCACGGTTGTACCAGGAGCGGTCAAAAAAAGCCATTTCACCCCGTGTGGGCAGGTGTTGAATATAGCGTTGAAAATACCACTGGCCCTGTTCGCATTCATTGGGTTTTTCCAGCGCAACAATATGTGCGGCGCGGGGATTGAGGTGTTCCATAAAGCGTTTAATCGCCCCGCCTTTACCGGCGGCATCACGGCCTTCAAAAATACCGACGATCTTTTTCCCTCCCTCTTTTACCCATTGCTGCATTTTTAATAATTCAGTCTGCAACAAATGTTTTTCATGTTCATATTCACGAGTCGCTATTTTTTCCGGGTAAGGGTAGTTGCCCAGCTCATAATTAACCCGTAACAGTTCCTTGCTGGAGATGATGTCTGGTGAGGATAGAACTTTTTTTGGCTCGGTCAGTGTCTGTAGAACTTTTTCAAGTTCCTGTTTTTTACTTGCAGAGCCATTCATTTATCTTCTCCCGGTGCGTTTTGTCCAAATCTACCACAGACTGAGTATAACGCGTTATGCAAACAGGGGCCGTTGATCTGCATCAAGGCGGGAACCTCATTCAAAGGTCAGTGAATAACCCGCTTTTTCAAGGTAGCCCACTTCCTTGTGCAGGTCGGCAAGGGTCAGGCTGTGTGTCTGTAGCCAGTTTTCAGGGAATTTTATATGCAGGTGTTTTTTATTGACCTGCAAAGAGACGGGTGGTGGCGAGCTTTCCGCATGGTCACGGTGGATTAATACGGCGAGGCGCAGGAGAAGACATAAGCGTCTGGCCGGTTTAATAAATGTTTTCATTAGCTGGCTGAATTCGTTGATATGAAATTTACTGCGATGATTAAGCGTAAGCATAGCAAGAAGAGCCTGTTCCTGACGGGAAAAACCCTGCATATCCGCATTACTAAGCAGGTATGAGCCATGTTGGTGATAGCGGTAATGGGAAACCTGTAATCCTATTTCATGCAACTGGGCGGCCCATGTGAGCAGGCGAGCAAACTGCTCGTCATCAATGTTCCAGTAATCAGCAACCTGCTCATAAAGTTGAGCGGCGGTATGTGCTACTCGCGTAGACTGCTTTTTATCAACCCCCCAGCGTTTTAGCATGGCCTCAATGGTAGCATCGCGAACATCCTGATGATTAATACGACCAACAAGGTCGTACAACAGCCCTTCGCGCATACTCTGGTTGGAAACCTGCATATGTTCAATGCCCAGGGTATCAAATACACCCAGCAAAACGGCCAGACCACCGACAATGACGGGGCGGTGGCTGTCTGAAAGACCGGCAAGTTCCAGCTTGTTGATATGACCGGCTTTGATTACTTTTTTTCGTAAGGCAATTAATGCTTCATACTCAATGCCGTTATTACACATGCCTTCTTCGTGCAGAATACTTCGTACCGCTCGAATGGTGCCGGCGCAGCCAATCGCGTTATCCCAGTTAGCGACGCTGAATTTTGTGACCTGCGGTAGTATGGTGAGTGAGGCATTCGTCTGCGCCGCGCTCATTGCAGTTTTACTGATTACCCCATCGCCAAAGTATTTTATAGTGGTGCTGACGCAACCAGTATACAGACTTTCCCGGCGTAGTGGATTCATTCCCGTTCCAATAATACATTCGGTGCTGCCACCACCAATATCTACAACCAGACGTTTTCCTTCTCTGGCGGCCAGACCATGTGCAACCCCCAGATAAATCAGGCGGGCTTCCTCCCGACCGGCAATAATTTCAATGGGGTGTTGCAGAATTTTTTCTGCTCGGCGGACAAATTCATGGCTATTGCTTGCTATGCGCAAGGTGTTGGTGCCGGCGATGCGTACCGCGCTGTCAGGTAAATCACGCACACGTTGAGCGAAGCTTTCCAGGCAGGCAAAGGCACGTTTCTGCGCAGATCCTTTCAGCCGGTTTCTTTTTGTCAGGCCGCCGCCAAGGCGAACACTGTCACGCAGGCGGTCGATAATAGACAGCGTGCCGGTGTCTTCCAGACGGGCAACAATCATATGAAAACTATTGGAGCCCAGGTCAATAGCAGCAACAATGTCAGGGCGAGGAGTTTTTTTCAAGGTAAATTACCTGGTTCCAAAGGTCGGTTTATACAGTGGAAACAGTATAAACGTAATGACGAGTTGTTAGCACTATTTCTCACTATCCTGTGGATTTATATCACTTTTTATTGATACATCTCAATTATTTCTGTTGCAGGAATGTGGCAAGCTGGTGGATAGTCGGGTGGTCGAACAGATCGCTGATGTCGATTTTGCCGGGGTAGTCGTTTTCCAGCCGTTCATGAATCTCAGCCAGCGCCAGGGAACTGATACCAATCTCAAACAGGTTGTCATCCGGCCCGATGGTTTTATCGGTAATCACCTGATGGCAGATTTCACTAATTTTAGCCTCAATGCCGTGTGTGGGGTCATCATACTCCGCTGTGGCTGGCTGTACCGGACTGGCAGCACTAATTTCAGCGATCAGGGCGTTATAGTCTCCATTTAAACAGGCTTCGCCAAGCCGGTGGCGCTGGACTTTTCCACTGGTTGTTTTCGGGATATGTTTGACCGGTATAACCTGTGCCACTTCAACGCCGGTCGTCTGGTTAATCGCCCCGCGGATTTTCTGCATCAGCGGCAGGAAAGCACTGATCTCTCCCCGATACAGAATAAAGACAATCACTTCATCATCGCTACTGCCTGCCCGGCGAATGCCGTCAACCACCACCTTACCCAGTTCAAGCCCGTCCAGGTGGTGGAGAATATTTTCCAGGTCGTGGGCATAATAATTCTGCCCGTTGACAAAGATAATATCTTTTATCCTGCCGGTAATAATCATCTGCCCGTTGACAAAGGCCCCCAGGTCGCCAGTATCCAGCCAGCCATCAGCAGTGATAAGCTGACGGTTGATTTCTGCAGCCCGGTAATAGCCACTGGTTACGTTATCCCCTTTTAGCTGAATATGGCCAACATGACTGTCAGCTAACACCTGATTGTTATCATCGGTAATACGCACGTGACAGCTCTGGACAGGTTTTCCCACAAAAACAAAATTTATATTTTGCGCCGGATCATTACCGGCTTCCATGCGATCCCCAACGCCAAGCTGATTACGCTTGACAGCCAGAGTCTGGATTGGGTTTTCGAGGGCAGGAAAGGTTACCGCAAGACTGGCTTCCGCCAGTCCATATACCGGGAATATAGCGGTTTGTTTCAAGCCGAAGGGGTGCATGGCTCCAAGGAACTGGTTACAGATATCAATGGAAATTGGTTCGGCACCATTAAAGATCAACCGTACGGATGACAGGTCAATGTTATCCATGCCTCTGGATTCAAAGGCCTTCAGAAAGTGTTTATAGCCAAAATTGGGGGAGCTTAATATAGTGGCTTTTTTCTCACTGGCGCTATTCAGCCACAACAGCGGGCGGCGCACAAAGGTAGTGGTGTCCATAATGATGTGATTCATTCCTACGACAATGGGGGTTAAATGAAAACCGATCATTCCCATGTCATGGGTCAGTGGCATCCAGCTAAACAGCCGGTCTGCCGGGGACAGTGCGGCACCTTCAATAATGGCATTGATATTGGTAAGAATATTTTTATGGCTAAGCACCACCCCTTTTGGTTCACTGGTGGAGCCGGAAGAAAACTGGATAAAGGCCGTATCCTCCTCCCGACTCGGATGAATGGTTCCAGCATGAGAAATATCGTCTACTGAATCGATAAGAAAACAACACTGCCTGAGTTTTTCTGCCTCATCATCAAGCTGTTTGTCGGCACAAAAGGCGAGTAATTTGTCCAGTAGTTTTTCTTCGGTATAAATATGGGGGGAAGCAAGCTGATTAAAAATACGTAGCAGCTTGTAGCGGTGTGCATCGTTGCTCGGTGGTGCAACTGGCACCGGAACAATGCCGCCATATAAACATGCCCAGAAGGCATCGATAAAAAATTCATTATTGTCACTGACCAGGATACATTCGTTTCCAGCCACCATTCCCTGTTGTTGCAGGTGGTACAAAATACCCAGTGCGCGCTGTTTTAATTCGGCAAAGCTTATTTCGGTTTCATCATTCTGGCTATGCAGGTAATTGATGTGAAAGGCGTTATTGGCGTTGCCATCCAGCGCCTGCGTTAAGGTAAGTATCGTCATGGTTATTTTATTTTAAGATTGTAGTCAGGGCTAATTTTAGCCTTAGCGTTCGGTTACTGCCATCATATATACTGCGTAAGAAGATCATAAATAGAAAAAATAGCCCGCTTTATCTTTCATGCTTGAATATGCAAACATGAAAGATACGGCACAATCAGTCGGCGGGTTTTCTGCTGTGTTGGCAGATTGATGTGTGGGTTTCAGGCATAATGGTACGATGAATGTTAGAGTACGATGGGTTTTTTAAAGGGCAATGGCGCTGGAAAATAAAATACGATTATACTACACCCGGCGTGGCGGCGGCAGGAATCGCTCGGCTATTGATGAAGCAATTCGCCAGTGCTGGCTGGGTGCATTGAACGAGAAAAAACGTTCGGCTATTGTGCGGCTGCATCATAAAAGCGATCAGGACAATTCGCTACTGGGGTTGCGGTTGTTAAAAAAAGCGGCTGAGGAAAGTGGTATAAGTGGCTTCTCGCTGACCGATATTGTTTATCCTGAAAGCGGTAAGCCCTACTGGTCCACTGCACGGGGTTGTATGGATTTTAATATTACGCATTCGGCTGATCTGGTGATGGTCGCATTGGGTTTGCAGACCAGACTGGGGCTGGATGCGGAAAAAATCCGGCCATTAAAAAGTCTGGCTTTTAAATCGGTAATGCAGCCAGAGGAACTGGCACGGATTGCCCGGCAGCCGGAAATCTTTTTTCGCTTATGGTCCATTAAAGAAGCCATCGTCAAGGCGGCCGACTGTACCGGGCTGTCGCGTATGCGGGAGGTAGATATAGCAGTGGATGGTAATACGGCAGTCCTGAACAGCCAGCGCTGGTATTTGAATACGATAACACTGGACCCGGTTTTTTGTATTACACTGGCTAGTTCGGCAGTACCAGCCGAACTGGAAATAAAGCAGTTTTATCTGAATGAACTGGTATAACCGGGAGTTTTGGAGCATTTTTTTATAATGCAGAATCCGTACGAAAAAAAACTGGGGCAGCCCGAAGTAGGCCCTTCCGCCGACAACGGTAAACCGGAGCAAAAAACCAGCAAGCGGCGTTTTACTCATCTCCTGCTTAAGCCACTGCTGTGGGCGGTGGTTAATCTGCTCTGGGCAAGTTGCCGCAAAAAGATTATCGGGCAGGAAAATATGGATCAGGTACTGGCGGGCGGTAAACCGGTTATTCCCTGCTACTGGCATCAGCAGCAACTGTTCTGTGGCTGGTATATGTTGCAACAGATTAAACAGGGAATGAAGGTGGGTTTTTTAATCAGCCCCTCGGTGGATGGCGAGATTCCGGCAAACATTGTGGCGGCAAAAGGGGCGCGGGTTATTCGCGGCTCGTCCACCCGTACCGGTGCTCAGGCGTTGCGTGATATGTATCAGCTCATTGTCAGAGATGGGGTTTCACCAGTCACAACACCCGATGGTCCCACCGGCCCGATATTTAGTTTTAAACCCGGTACGGCCATGCTGTCACGTATGACTGGTGCTCCCATGCTACCGATTGCCTGTGCCGCAAAAAAAGCCTGGCACCTTGGTTCGTGGGATAAATTCATCTTGCCAAAACCGTTTACACGAGTGGTAATTGCCGTTGGTCCACCGGTAGAGGTAGCGACCACGCAATCTGCTAAGGATTGGTCACCGCTACAGAGTCAGATGGAAGCAGCGATGAATGAGCTGATGGTGCAGGCAGCAAAATATGTGTAGGTATTGGCTGTTTTGGTAATGGTTATGTGTTTAATCTGGAACAGAAATTCTTTCATTACCCGCTAAATGATGCATGATCTAGCCTGGATAGTGTAAAATCAGCGTTTTTTACTGTTCAAGCCTATCAATCAATATTAACTTTCTCTGTCAGCAATCCCGTGAATAATTCCTTTCTCCCCTTATCCAGGCCGTCTATTCTGGACGACGAAATTGCCGCTGTCGGTGATGTATTGCGTTCGGGCTGGATAACGACCGGGGCAAAAAATGCCGAGCTGGAGCAGGCTGTGCGTGAGCAAACCGGTGCGGCGTATGCCGTGGCGCTGTCTTCGGCGACCGCAGGGATGCATTTACTACTCAGGGCGCTGGGTATCGGGCCGGGTGATGAAGTGATCACCCCCTCCATGACCTGGGTTTCAATGCCGAACCAGATTGAATTATGTGGTGCCAGGTCAGTGTTTGTTGATGTGGATAAAGATACGCTGATGACTACCGCAGCATTGATTGAGCCATTGATTAGCGAGCGTACAAAGTTAATCGTCCCGGTGCATTATGCTGGTGCCTCACTGGATCTTGACCCGTTACGGGAACTGGCGGAACGTTATAATATTATGCTGGTCGAAGATGCGGCTCATGCGATGGGCACTGCGTACAAAGGTACCCCGACAGGGGCATCGGGGACGGCAATTTTTTCTTTCCATCCGATTAAAAATATTACCACCGGAGAAGGTGGCATGTTTTGTACGGATAATAAAATACTGGCGGAAAAAATTCGGCAGTTACGTTTTCACGGCCTGGGGGTGGATGCTTTTGACCGTGAGACACATGGCCGTGCGCCCCAGGCGGAAGTGTTAACGCCGGGGTATAAATATAATCTGCCGGATATGAATGCGGTACTGGGACTGGGGCAGTTAAACCGGCTGGCGGTGCTGAATCAGCAACGTACCGAGCTGGCACAGGCTTACCTTGAGGCGCTGGCCGATATCGAGGCAATTACACCATTGACGCTGCCGGATTATGCCATGTTACATTGCTGGCATCTGTTTATTATACGGCTGGATATAGACCGGGCGGGTTTGAACCGGGATGATTTTATGGCGGCACTGAAAGCGCGAAATATCGGTAGTGGGCTGCATTTTCGTGCCGTGCATCAGCAGAAGTATTATGCTGAAAAATATTACCGTGATAGCCATAGCGACAACACTGTGGCGCTGGAAAATACCGCATGGAATTCAGCGCGTATCTGTTCATTACCTCTGTTTCCGGATATGACACAGGAGGACGTAAGCCGCGTGGTCGCGGCTATTCGTGATATTTTATCGGCGACATCGAAATAACTGACTATTATGACTGATTTTTGTAAAACTGAATTTGCCCGCAATACCCAAATTGAGGTGAAACTGGTGTCGATTGTGGCACCGGTTTATAACGAAGAAGTGAATTTGCCGGCGCTAATAGAACGCTGTATTGCGGTGGGGGAAGGGCTGGACAGTGCCTATGAACTTATTCTGGTAGACGATGGCAGCAAAGACCGTTCAGCGGAACTAATTACCCAGGCAGCAGAAACGAACAGCGGTAAAATCATTGGGGTGTTGCTGAATCGTAACTATGGACAACATGCGGCCGTCATGGCCGGACTGGCACAGTCGAAAGGGGATGTTGTAATCACACTGGATGCCGACCTGCAAAATCCGCCGGAGGAAATCCCCAAACTACTGGAAAAATCCATGCAGGGATACGATGTTGTTGGCAGTGTGCGTCAGAGTCGGAAAGATACCTTTTTCCGCCGCAGTGCCTCAAAAGTTATCAATAAAGCCGTACAAAAGGCCACCGGGGTAATGATGACCGATTATGGCTGTATGTTACGCGCCTATCATCGTAGTATTGTTGATGCCATGCTGTCCTGCCATGAGCGTAGTACTTTTATTCCGGTACTGGCGAATACCTTTGCGCGTCGGCCCGGTGAAGTAAAAGTGGCGCATGCCGATCGCAGTAATGATGAAACCAAATACAGCCTGATGAAGCTGATCAATTTACAGTTTGATTTACTTACCAGTATGACCACGTTCCCTTTGCGTTTATTAAGTGTGCTGGGAGGGTTGCTGGCTGTGTCCGGGTTTGCCTTTAGTCTGGTGCTGCTGATAACGCGGCTTATGTACGGCGCAAACTGGGCCGGTGAAGGGGTGTTCACCGTGTTTGCTATTCTGTTTATTTTCATTGGTGTGCAATTATTAGCAATGGGACTACTGGGCGAGTATATTGGACGAATTTATCACGATGTACGGGCGCGGCCACGCTATTTTATTCACCAGGTGGTGGGCTGTGTAACGGGGTCATCATCTGAACAGAGAAAGCCAGAATAAACACTTTACCCTTCGATGTGATGGGCGCAAGGAGCAGTGCGGTAAGCTGATTTCCAGGTTCTTACGCCCCTCATGTTTTTCGTGGACGAATATTATTATATTTTATGTCCTGTCCGTATCCGGCGGGACTGTTTTAATCAACCATCTTTAAGAGGATTTCATGCGAGTAATTGTAGCGGCTTATCATAATATGGGGTGCGAAGGGCTAAAAGCGCTGATTCGTAACGGTTTTGACATCGTAGCGGTATTTACCTATACCGATGATAAAGATGAAAATATCTGGTTTTCTTCGGTTGCCGAGTTAGCGGCGCATCATGATATTCCGGTGTACACCCCTGATGATATAAACCATCCGTTATGGCTGGAAAAAATTCGTGAGATGAAGCCGGAGCTGCTGTTTTCTTTCTATTATCGTGATCTGCTGTCACCGGCGCTGCTGGATATCCCCACGGCTGGCAGCTATAACCTGCATGGTTCGTTACTGCCAAAATATCGCGGTCGTGTGCCAACTAACTGGGCCATTATCAATGGTGAAACACAAACGGGCGTCACCCTGCATGCGATGACCACTGGCATTGATAATGGTGATATCGTTGGCCAGGAAACCGTGGTGATTGAAAGCGACGATACGGCTAAAACCGTTATGGAAAAACAGGTGGAGGCTGCCAGTACGCTACTGGATGAGAGTCTGCTGAAAATAAAAGATGGCGGCGTGAGGGCGACACCGCAGGATGAAGCGCAGGCCAGTTATTACGGGGGTCGCTGTGCAGAGGATGGGGCTATCGACTGGTCCGGTTCGGCGGTTAGTGTACACAACCTGGTGCGAGCCGTTACCCGACCCTACCCCGGTGCTTTTACCTATGCTGGCCAGCGTAAAATACTCGTCTGGGAAGTGGAGTCGCTGACGCAGGAGAGTGATGCCCAGCCCGGTACTGTATTATCTGTCGAACCACTGGATATCGCCTGTGGTGAAGGGGTACTGCGGGTACGCTTCGGCCAGCGCGATGGTGGTGTATTCAGTTCGGGAACACAACTGGCGGCAAATCTGAATCTGGTTAAGGGGATGCGTCTGGGGCCGAAGTTTGAAAAGACCGTCAGAGATAAAAAAACAAAAGTACTTATCCTTGGGGTGAATGGTTTTATCGGTAACTTCCTGGTTGAGCGCCTGCTTAAAGACGGTGGATACGAAGTTCACGGGATGGATTTATCCAGCAGTTCCATCGAACGCTTTTTACATGAACCGAATTTTTATTTCCATGAGGGGGATATCACCGTCCACCGCGAATGGATTGAATATCACGTTAAGAAGTGTGACGTGGTATTACCCTTAATTGCGATTGCCACCCCGATTGAATACACACGCAATCCGCTGCGTGTGTTTGAACTCGACTTTGAAGAAAACCTGCGCATTGTCCGTTATTGTGCCAAATATGGTACCCGTATTCTGTTTCCGTCCACATCGGAAGTGTACGGTATGTGTACCGATAAAAACTTTGATGAGAATACCTCCACGCTGATTACCGGACCCATCGAAAAACAGCGCTGGATTTACTCTACCAGCAAGCAGTTAATGGACAGGGTTATCTGGGCCTATGGTAAAAAAGGCCTGCCGTTTACCCTGTTCCGCCCGTTTAACTGGATTGGTCCGCGTCTGGATTCACTGGACTCAGCACGTATTGGTAGCTCGCGCGCCATCACCCAGCTTATTTTAAATCTGGTGGAAGGAACCCCCATACAGTTGATTGATGGTGGCGAGCAGAAGCGCTGCTTTACCGATGTATCGGAAGGGGTTGAATGCCTGTTTCGGATTATTGAAAACAAAAATGGTTGTGCGAATGGGCAGATATTTAATATCGGTTATCCAGAAAATGAAGCCAGTATTAAGCGTATGGCCGAGATTCTGGTCGAAAAATTCGAGAAACATCCTCTGCGCGATCAGTTTCCACCGTTTGCCGGCATGGTCGAAACAGAAAGCCGTACCTATTACGGTGATGGCTATCAGGATGTACAGCATCGCCGTCCCAGTATAGACAATGCCCGCAAAATACTGAACTGGCAGCCAGAAATTATGCTTGATCAGACCATTGATGAGACGCTGGATTATTTCCTGCGGGATTATATTGAATCATCAGCGGATTAAGTGGAGTTATCCCGTTGGCTGAAGGGAAAATTACCGCTGGTCTGCGTATTGATGTAGATACCTTTCGTGGTACTCGCGAAGGCGTTCCAGCGTTGCTGCGGATACTGGAAAAGCACCAGCTAAAAGCCAGCTTTTTTTTCAGTGTGGGGCCGGACAACATGGGGCGGCATCTGTGGCGCTTATTAAAACCGGCCTTCCTGATAAAAATGTTGCGCTCAAAAGCGGCCAGCCTGTATGGCTGGGATATTTTATTACGCGGTACTTTCTGGCCGGGGCCGCTTATCGGCAGGCGACTGGCGGATATAATTCGCCGGACGAAACAGGCCAGGCATGAAGTCGGCTTTCATGCCTGGGATCATCACCGCTGGCAGATGCAGATGGAAACCATGACGGATGAGCAGATTAGTGATGAAATTAAACGTGGGGTTGAAACGTTAACCGCCATTACCGGGGAGCCGCCGCTGTGTTCTGCCGCTGCCGGCTGGAAAGCCAATGAGCAGGTGATTCGCCAGAAGCAGTCTTTCGCTTTCCGTTATAACAGTGACTGCCGGGGGCACAGTATCTTTACCCCGGAGATTGATGGTAAGCATTATGCCCCGCAAATACCCGTAACCCTGCCGACGTATGATGAAGTGATAGGAAATAAGGCTATTACAGTAGAAAATTATAACGACTACCTGCTGGGTTTATTTCAGCCGGAACAGCTTAATGTTCTTACTGTGCATGCTGAAGTGGAAGGTATCGTCTGCGCCGAAATGTTTGACCAGTTTTTAAGCCTGGCAAAACAGCGTGATATACAGTTTGTTCCTCTACAGGCTTTATTGCCTGCTGATCAAAACAGTATTATGCCGGGTAAAATAATCAGTGCAGCATTAATCGGGCGCGAAGGCTGGGTGGCCTGTCAGGGTGAATAACATTAGTAATAAAGATTCCCACTGGCAATTTTATGCACTGATTTTATTGTTGCTGTATGTACTGATTTATTTAGTCCCGCTGGGTCTGCGACCCTTGATGATTCCCGACGAAGTACGTTACGCGGAAATTCCCCGTGAAATGATACAGTCCGGTAACTGGGTGGTGCCGCATCTTAATGGACTGCGCTATTTTGAGAAGCCGGTACTCGGCTACTGGCTGGTTGCAGGCAGTATGCAGTTGTTTGGCGAAAATGCCTTTGCCGTAAGATTACCCGGTGCGCTGTCGGCAGGGCTGTCTGCGCTGGCAATATTTTTATTGTTAGCAGGCAGCGGCCGTACACGTAAAACAGCACTCAGCGCGGCAATGATTTATCTGACCCTGTTCGGTGTCTTCCTCATGGGCAGTTACAATATTCTTGATAACAGTTTTAGTTTTTTCCTGACAGCGGCTTTTGTTGCGTTTTATTATGCGCATAATGAAAATAACCCGCGCAGGCGTTTTATTGAGCTGGTGTTACTGGGTGTCTTTTGCGGTGCAGCTTTTCTTACCAAGGGATTTCTGGCATTTGCCCTGCTCGGTATCGTGATTGGCCCCTATGTGATTTGGCAGGGCCGATGGCGCGAATTGCTAACGCGGGGCTGGTTACCGACACTGGTCGCCCTTCTGGTAATATTGCCATGGGCGATTCTGATTCAGTTGCAACAGCCTGATTACTGGCACTATTTTTTCTGGGTAGAGCACATTAAACGTTTTGCCAGTGACCATGCACAACATGAACAGCCGGCCTGGTTTTATTTAACCTTTCTGCCTTTATTAGCCTGGCCATGGATAACACAGATAGTCGCTATGTTAAAAGGCTTAAGTGTTTCGTGGTTAAAAGCCGAGAATAAAAATCCTGCTGAAAGAAACCTGATTGTTTATTGTCTGTTATGGTTTTTACTGCCATTTGTATTTTTTTCCATTGCACATGGGAAACTGCCCACCTATATCCTGCCCTGTCTGCCACCATTGGCCATTTTATTAGCGATTGGTCTGCAACATTATTTAAGCGGGCAGGATGTAAGGCAAAATAAAGTCTGGTTTACCGCAGGCGCCTGGTTAACGGTGGTGTTTTTGCTGGCTTTAAGCGGTTTTGTTGTCTGGCGGCAGAATGGTGAGCTGGCTAAACGCATCTGGTATGACAATGAAAGCTGGAAATGGCTGTTGTTATGTGCCGCTTTTATATTTTCCGCAGCAGTGACTATCTATAGTACACGTATTGTCTCGGGCAGTAGAAAAATACTGGCAATTTATGCCTTCAGTCTGGTGCCTGTTATGTTGGCTGCACAGTTTATATTGCCCGAGCGAACCGCCGAAAGAAAAATGCCAGGAAAATTTCTACTGCAAAACGCCCATCAGGTCAGCAAGAATACTCTGTTAGTAACAAATGGTAATCTGGTTCACGCGGTCAACTGGTATTTTAAACGTAGTGATGTTTATCAGACGAGTACAGGTGAGTTAAGTTATGGTATGAGTTATGCGGATTCGGCCCAGCGTCTGCTTGGGGGTAAAAAATTGCAGCAGTTTTTATCCCGTAATATAAATAAAAAACCCATTGTGATTGTGACTCAGGCAGATGCTTATCAGAAAATGAAAGCCCTGCTGCCAGCGCGGGCGAAAGTGTCACGTTGGGGAGATTTTGTACTGTGGGCGATTCCTGTAAAAGCCGGGCAATCGTAATGGAGTATGTGCTTATTGCGGTTGTTATTTTATTAACCTCCAGTGGACAGGTTCTGCAGAAGCTGGGTGCTGATCGTGGTTTGAAACAGGCAACCACAAAAACACAGATGTTACGAGCTTTACTCCAGTGGGAGATTGTGCTGGCGGTCATTTGTTTGGGCACGGCGCTGGTATTATGGCTGCTGGTTTTATACCAGATGCAGGTAAGCAGAGCTTTCCCTTTTATCAGCGGCGGTTTTATTGTGGTATTGCTGGCGGCACGTTTTATTTTGCATGAAACGGTTTCCTGGTGGCGATGGTTTGGTGTGGTGTTTATTATTGCGGGCATTAGCCTGATTGCACAGTCATGATAAAAAACTATCAACCGGCAATATTACTGGGTGCCAGTATTCTTCTATCTGCGCTGGCGCAGTTATTAATGAAGGCGGCAATGCTGGCGTTCAGAGATATACCAGCAACCAGCCCCTTTGATCTGCTTATGACCATTGAGGCCGCATTACAGAACCACCTGCTGTTATTCTGGTTGTTTGCCGGTATTGCCTGCTATGGCCTGTCTATGCTGGCGTGGTTGCTGGCGCTTACCCGTTATCAGATCAGTTACGCTTATCCCATGCTGGGGCTGAGTTATGTGCTGGTCTATCTGGGCGCGGTGTACTGGGATAGAATCGGTGAGTCACTATCTGTGATGCGTAGTATCGGTATATTACTGGTTATTGTCGGGGTTGCACTGGCGAATATGAAATCGGCAGCGGATGACGGTTAGTTTAATCAAAGTCGAGGCACTACCGAATAACGGGGTTGTGAGGCCGTCCAGAGCCATAAATATCTTCTCCAAACCATACTGCCGGTGAACTATCCAGGTTAATTCGAGGTGGACAGACTGCCTGAAACGTGATGAACCCACGCTATCTATTCGCGCTATCTATTAATGGGTTGTTCCACTTATATCGGTATCTGCTAAAATACCTATATCTTTATACCCATTTTTCACTATGAGAATTATCATGATGTGAGCCATCATGATGTGAGTTACTATGCATCGTCAGATTCGTCGAATAAGATTTCATTTTTTCCGCCGCAATATATTGCGTATGCAATTGATCTTCTGGGGGGGCGCTATTCTGGTTGGCGTGGTTGCGGCTGTATTTGCCATGCTGGGCTCGGTGGCCGATAACTTTTTTCGGGCAATGGTGGCATACAATAAGTATTTACCCTTTCTGGTAACCCCCGGTGGTTTTATTCTCGGCGTTTATTTAACACGAAAATACTTTAGTGGTGCTGAAGGTAGTGGTATTCCTCAGGCACTGATTGCACTGGCGGCTTCGGGTGGTGGTATCAGCAACCGTCTGTTGTCGATACGGATGGTTATAGGCAAGGTGTTTTTAACGGTGCTGGCGCTATTTGCTGGGGGGTCTATGGGGCGGGAAGGCCCGACGGTACATCTCGGTGCGGCCATTATGCATTCGCTGGGCAAACATACCCATCTGACTTCCAAACACGCAAAACGCGGTTTAATCCTCACCGGGGCGGGCGCTGGAATCGCCGCCGCATTTAATACTCCGCTGGCCGGGGTTATGTTTGCGATTGAAGAAATGGCACGGTCATTTGATCGGCGTTACAACGGAATGATTATGGTCGGGGTGATTGTTTCAGGCATGGCTGCCGTATTTGTCTATCAGGAGAACTATCACTATTATGGTGTATCACCGGCTAATATTGATTTTAGCTGGGTCTGGCTGATAGTGGTAATCTGTGGTGTAGTCGGCGGCGGTCTGGGTGGATTATTCAGTAAAGTCCTGATCGTTGGCTCAAAGAAGCTTAGTCCGCTGATGCGGAATCACTGGGCAAAAATAGCTTTTGTCTGTGGCATAATTGTCGCTCTACTGGGGCTGGTTAGTGGTGGTTCTGCTTTTGGTACTGGCTATATTGAAGCCAAACAGCTTATTGTCTGTGCGGGCGTTAATACCTGCCATGCAGAAGTTAGTGCGATGTATCCGGTATACAAGATTTTAGCTACCGTTGTTACCTATCTCACCTCATTACCGGGTGGTTTATTTGCGCCATCATTGGCCAGTGGTGCCGCACTAGGTCAGGATCTGGCAATGTTATTCCCGTCTCAGCTAACCTCGACTATTGTAATTCTGGGGATGATAGGCTATTTTACCGGTGTCGTGCAGACACCCATTACCGCCTTTGTGATCGTCATGGAGATGACGGATAACCAGGATCTGGTCATGGCAATGATGGCAACAGCATTGATTGCAGCAGGAACGTCAAAACTGATTTCCAGAAAACCGGTATACGAAGCACTGGCAGAAAATCTGCTGGTTACTTTTGCCGAAGAGCAGAGCCGCGAAGATGCAGAAAAGGAACGAAAGGCCAGGGAAAGTACGTAATAATTCAAAAAATGATTATCCGCTAAATTAATCACCGGTACACACAAAATAGTTGCCGATAGTTTTTCTGTATCATTACCATGGCTTAGCGCATTCGGGTTGATAAAATAATGAACAAGATACACGCAGATAACAGATGGATCGTCGTATGCTTCAGTAGCTGCGTCCTGCTCTGGACGCTAAGTATTGCGCCAGCGTGGTCAGCGACATCGACGATAACACCGATGGCATTACGATTGCTTGCCCATGAGGCACAGGACGATGATGCAAATGCTCAGTTATTATATGGTCTGGCCTATCTGGAAGGACGTGATGGCCTGAAACCGGATGCAAAAAAGGCCGTTTACTGGTTGCGCCGTTCTGCACGCATGGGTAATGCTTATGCCCAGTTAGAACTGGGGAAATGTTTTGCCAACGGTGAGGGAGTAGCGAAAGATATTACGCACGCTATCAAATGGTGGCGTAAATCGGCTCATAAAGGCAATTCACAGGCTCAGTATCTGATGGGAAAAGCGCATTTGCAGGGACAGGGCGTTAAAAAAGATCCCACCCGCGCCATTTACTGGCTGACAAAATCTGCGGAACAAAATAACAGGGATGCCCAGTATCTACTGGGTAAGATGTATTATGAGGGATATGCTGTGCAACAGGATGAAACGGTCGCTCAGAACTGGTTAAACCGCGCGGCCGAACAGGGTAAAACCGATGCCGTAAATTTACTGGCTATTATAAAAAACACGGTGGATTTTGCGACAAAACTGTATCAGGAATCGGCTGGTGTATTGATTCAGCGCGCAAAGAAAGGTGATCCACAGGCTGAGTTTGAACTGGGCCTACGTTATGAAAGTGGCGCATGGGATGTGCATCAGAATAATGCGCTGGCGCTAAAGTGGATTCATAAAGCCGCGCATGATGGTAACCGAATCGCAATGGAAACACTGGCTGATATTTATCGCCACGGTGAATTTGGTGTGCAGAGGGATAAAGAGAAAGCGGCACAATGGGATAAAAAAGCACGTAAGCACTGATGGGGGATGTTTTGGTTTCAGGTGGCGGACAATCGCAGCAGGAGAATAAAGTCAGCACCAGTGTTGTGGCGGCACCAGACAGGAATACGCTGGCGCTGGATCGCACCGTGCTGGCAAATGAACGGACTTATCAGGCGTGGTTGCGTACCGGGCTGGCAGCGATGGCGACCGGGCTGGGTGCGGCTAAATTTCTTCAGGGTGTAATGCCATCGTGGGTGCTAGTGGTCGTCAGTACCGTTCTGATGGTGTTTAGTATGGTAGCCTATCTACAGGCAAGCTGGCGTTATAGCCATTTACATCTTCGTATGGCTCACCTTGATATTGATGCCATGTCTGTACTAATGGCAAGAATAATCAGTTATATCTTAACCGGCTGCTCCCTGCTTGCATTGGGTGGCTTACTGATAACGGTCTGGTTGTGATTTTATCTCACTGCTGCCGGCTGTCAGGATGGCGCAACTGAAGCCATAACGCAGCGCAAAATACCATAATCGAACAGGCCATCGAGAGCATCATAGACCGGTTTGAGTTTTTTGCTGCCATCATCAAGCTGTAAAAAGGTGTCATGAATAAGGTCGATATCCTCTTTACTCAGGTCAACGGCTTCATCAAGTTTCAACTTCCCTTGTTCGATACAGTTTGCCAGGTGGCTGTATATGGTGGTGACTTTCAGTTGCCGTTGTGCGGCGATGTGTGCTACGTCCAGTCCGCTGCGAAGCAGTAGTAAACTTTCATTAACTGTATCGCTACAGGATGAAGGCGAGTTATTACTGTGCTGGTTAATAAGCTGTAGAAAATGATCAGCATATTTTTCCAGTTTTGTATCTCCCACACCATTTAGCCGGGCAAACTGTTCACGGGTTTGCGGCTGGCGTTCCAGCATTTGCGCCAGGGTGGCATCGTGGAAAATAACAAACGGTGGGACTTCATTTTCCTCCGCCAGTTTTTTACGGCAGGCACGTAATGCATCCCAAAGCAGGTGGTCCGCCATTTCTTCCGTGTGAGCGGGTTTTCGACCTTTACGGGCAGATCGGTTACGTGGGCTTTCCTTGCGTAAACACAGGATTTTCTCGCCACGCAGTATGGCGCGACATTGCTCGGTGAGCCGTAATGCACCGAAGCCGTCAACGTCTACGGTGAGAAAATTTTGTGAAATTAACTGGCGGAAAAGACTGCGCCATTGTCCGGCATCCAGCTCTTTGCCGATACCAAATACACTGAGTTTGTCATGACCAAAATGAAGCAATCGCTCACTGGGTTTACCACTAAGTACATCAATTAGATAGTTGACGCCGAAGCGTTGACCCGTTCGATGGGCACAGGACAGCGCTTTTTGTGCGGCAGTGGTGGCGTCCCAGGTGTCGACGGGAGTTAAACAGTTGTCGCAGTTACCGCAGGGCTGATCAAGCTGTTCACCAAAGTAAGCTAGTAGCGCCTGCCGCCGACAGCCGGTTATTTCGGTAAATCCCAGCATGGCTTCAAGTTTCTGATGTTCAACACGCTTATGCTGTTCGTCCGCTTCTGATTCAGCCATCATCTGTTTCAGGGTAATGACATCCTGTAGGCCATATATCATCCAGGCATCGGATGGCAGGCCATCGCGCCCTGCCCGACCGGTTTCCTGATAATAGGCTTCCATGCTTTTTGGCAGGTTAAGGTGGGCGACAAAACGTACGTCCGGTTTATCAATACCCATACCAAAAGCGATGGTTGCAACAATAATAATGCCATCTTCATTAACGAAACGCTGTTGGTGCCTGTTGCGTATGTCTGCTGTTAGACCGGCGTGGTAAGGCAGTGCGGTGAGCCCTTTTTCAGTTAGCCAGTTTGCGATGTTGTCCACTTTTTTGCGCGACAGGCAATAGACAATACCGGTTTCATTTTCATGTTCATTCTGAATGAATCGCAGGAGCGCGGTGCGGGCATTACTCTGCCCTTCCCGGATTTGATAACAGATATTCGGGCGGTCGAAACTGGACAGAAATAGCTGGGCCTTTTCCAGTGCAAGACGCTGTCGTATCTCATGACGGGTGGCCTCATCCGCCGTTGCCGTTAACGCAATGCGGGGAATGGCAGGAAACTGCTCATGCAACAGGGAAAGGCGGATATAGTCGGGACGGAAATCATGCCCCCATTGTGAAACGCAGTGGGCTTCGTCTATGGCAAACAGTGATATTGTGGCCTGTCTGAGTAAGGCGATAAAACCGGCCGTGGTAAGGCGTTCCGGAGCAACATAAAGCATATCCAGATGCCCGTTAATAAAATCGGCCTCGGTTTGCCGTATCGTTGTACTGTCCAGCGTGGAATTTAAGCAGGCGGCACGAACCCCGAGCTGTTGCAGGGCGATAATCTGATCATGCATCAATGCAATCAGTGGTGAAATAATGATACCGGTACCGGGGCGAACCAGGGCAGGAATCTGGTAGCACAAAGATTTACCGCCGCCAGTTGGCATCAGCACAATGACATCTTCACCCTGAATTAGAGACTGGATGATATCGCGTTGCTGAAAGCGGAAATCTGAATAGCCAAAAGTCTGTTGCAGACAGTTGTATGCAGCATCATCCATGCCGGTTACTCCATATAATGTAAGTGAAAATTAGTACATTATAAGGGCTATGAAAGCCACTTGGAACCAGCGAACAAAGAAAATTGCTGGTTGTTATGGCAGGCAATGCCTGCCATAACAACGTTTTTTAACTACAGCCTCTTGGTCGAGGCAGTCCGGCAATTTTATTGGCACATTTAATCAAACCGGTTGGAAACAGAGAGTAAATATATTTCTGATCGCTACGATCTCTACCGTACTTTTTCTTCATAATTTTAGAAAAGGAGCGTGGTTCACAGACACTGCCGTTTTCAGTAAAATATTCTCTTGCCTCATTAATGATGTCCCAGTGCTCCTGGGTCAGATCGTCTATCTTTTCATTTTTAGCAATTTCAACAGCGAGTTCTTTGCCCCACTCGTCGAGGTTCTCTAACCAGCCGGCTTCGCTGAGCTGAATCGTTTTGCCATTAATTTCTGCTTGCATAATAATACCCTAATAACCTAGTGAATTGGTCAGGTATTATAACCCGGAATGAGACTTATAATCAATATAAATTATACGAATTAACGTACCAGTTGCTGTTCCACCTCAATGCGCCTGTCTCGACCGGCAAGTTGCTGTATCAGTGTTAGGGCAAAGTCGATGGCGGTGCCGGGGCCGCGAGAGGTAATCACTCTGCCATCAATTTCGACGGCATTATGGCTAATATGGATATCATCATGTGAAATTTCCTCCAGCGTACCCGGATAGGCGGTAGCTGTTTTTCCTGCCAGTAAACCTGCCTGAGCCAGTGCTTTGGGTGCTGCGCAGATGGCAGCAATATAACGGTTTTCAGCCGCATGGTGTTTGAGTAACTGCTGAACCTGTGGATTATCACGCAGATGATCGGCACCGGGTAGTCCGCCAGGTAAAATAATGGCATCAAAGGTTTCGCCAGTCACATTTTCAATGCAGGTTGTGGGCAGGATAACCGTACCTCTGGATGCCGTTACCGGTTTATCATCCAGCCCGCAGGTGGTGACTTTTATCCCGGCTCTGACCAGCAAATCGGTAATTGTAATTGCCTCGAGCTCTTCACAGCCCTGCGCAAGTGGAACCAGTACATGCAACATAATTTTTCCTCCGTTGGTGAATCAGTTGGGAAACGGGGATTAGTTTTATCCAGTGCAAAACAATAGCACAAAAAACCGGGCAGGAAAAAAGGGCATAGCAGATAACTGCTATGCCCTTTCAAGGTACCGGTATCGTCCTGCTGTTTTCCGGTAAAGTATTTCCTGTTTTAACGGGTAGCCATAGAGGTTGTTGGCTTTTCGTCAAAAATAGTTAATCCTTTGAGTAACATCAGGGCTTCATAAAGCTGAAAATCCTTGGTTGCATTGATGTGGGGCGCTTTGGCTGCAGCCTTGCTTGCCTCATTCTCTGCTTTACGTATAGCCTGCTGTGATTTTGTCGGATTACTAATCGTATGTTTCAGGTCCGATTCGCTGATAAGAAGGGACTTATCAATTTTTCTCTGGGTAACCTTGTAATTACCCAGTTTGATATCGGGTGTAATGCCTTCACCCTGAATGGATCGACCGGCAGGAGTAAAATAACGCGCGGTCGTTATTTTAACCGCACCACCGCTACGCAATTCCTGTATGGTCTGAACCGAACCCTTGCCAAAGGATCTGCTGCCCATAATAACGGCCCGGTGGTGATCCTGTAAGGCGCCTGCAACAATTTCTGAGGCTGAGGCCGAGCCGCCGTTAATTAATACCACCATCGGTGCGCCATCGAGAACATCACCGGGTCTGGCGTTAAATTCAAAATCAGAGTTTTTAATTCTGCCCTTGGTGTAAACCAGTTTACCGGAAGTAATAAACGCATCTGCAACATCGGCGGCAGAACTCAATACACCACCAGGGTTGTTGCGCAGGTCCAGCACAAGACCTTTAAGCTTGCCCTTGTTGTCTTTTTTAAGTTTCGCGATGGCAGCTAGCATATCGCGTGGTGTTTTGGACTGGAAGTTGGTAATACGTACATAACCGTAACCGGGTGCAAGTAAACGGCTCTTGATACTTTTCACTGAAATAATGGCACGAGTGACAGTAATATGTAGCGGTTTATCCACACCTTCGCGAATTACCGTCAGTTTAATTTTTGTACCGGGGGCGCCGCGCATAATCTTGACCGCATCATTTAAGGACATTCCTTTGACTGATTTTCCGTTTAAACGGATAATCAGGTCCCCTGCTTTAATGCCTGCATGATATGCCGGCGTATCATCAATGGGTGAAATGACCTTAACAAAGCCGTCCTCCATACCAACCTGAATGCCCAGCCCGCCAAATTTACCAGTGGTGCTTATTTTCAGTTCTTTGTATTGATCTGCGTCTAAATAGGCGGAATGCGGGTCGAGACCGCTTACCATCCCTCGGATAGCATTCTCTATCAGAGTCTTATCACTAACTTTCTCAACATAATCTGTTTTTATCTTGGCAAAAATATCAGAAAAGTTGCGTAGTTCATTAAGAGGGATAGTCGTGGATGTGGTGGCTGCCTTGTTGGCAAGAACATTGCTGGTAAGCGAAACAGAAACACCTACAATAATACCGAAGACCAGAACCAGAAAGGTCTTAACTTGTTTACTCATCTAAAATACTCCAGTTGCTTAGTGTGTTTGAGTGTAGCCCAGATAGTGAAGAATTTCCTAATATAGATGCTTTGGTCAGATTCTATTGCTGAAAAGCATTTATTGCGGGGTTGCTCATTTTAAAAACATAATAATAATGCTTAGAACGTTATTTGACCAGTATGTTCCGAATAATTAACCCGAATATGTGCGTTAATTATGTCAGTGGCGGCTGATACACCATAATTTCGGGTTTACCGGTTTGCCATGAAAACGAATGGCAAAGTAGACGCCGCTATAAGACTGTCCACCACTATCCCCCGCCATGGCGATAATTTCACCGGCCTGCACCCAGTCACCTACCTGTTTTAATAATGATTCACTCTGACCGTACAGGCTCATATATCCATCTCCGTGGTCAACAATAGTAATAAAGCCAAAGCCCTGTAACCAGTCGGCAAAAGCGATGCGTCCGTGGCTGATAACCCGCACTGGGGTACCATAGTTAGCCGCAATGACGACACCATTCCACTTTAGCCCTCCCCGGTGTTTCGGTTCACCGAAACGAGCCAGTAATGGGCCATTAACGGGCCACGGTAAATGCCCTTTCTGATCTTTAAATGGTTTTTCCGCAGAGGGCCCGGCAGGAATGTCCGCCAGTAGTTCGCCCAGTGATTGCAGCAGGTTCTCGATTCGGCTACGGCTGGATTCGAGATCAGACAAGGTGCTTTCCTGATTCTGTATACGATGATTAAGTCGACGAACCAGTTTTTTCCGCTGCAGGCGTTGTCTTTGACGTAGCTTTTTTCGTTTTTGTTGCGCATTCAGTGCCGTTTTTAGCGCAGACAGCGTTTGTTGCAACTGTAGTGTGGTTTGCTTCTTCTGTTCGATTGTCTGCAAAAAATGTTGAATCTGTTGCTCTCTAGCCCGATTCAGATAGCTAAAATAAACCAGAGTACGTCCTGCTTCGGCTGGATTCTGCTGATTGAGCAGCATTTTTAGCTGTTGCTGCTGGCCCATGCTGTAGGCAGTACGAATCTGTTCGATGAGTAATGTTTTCTGTGATAGTAATTGCTTATCCAGTTGCTTTTTTTCACCCTCCAGTTTTTTCTGACGTTGTTTTATGGTGGTGATGTTTTTTGATAGTATATTTATTTTTCCTGTATTTATACTTATCTTTTGTTCGAGCTGCTGAAGCTCTGTCACTACAGAACTACGTTTTTTACGGTTGCCTTTAAGATACTGCTGAATTTTGGCAATACTATGCTGTAATGTTTTCAGTCGATCCTGGTATTGTGACATATCCTCTTTTTTTACGGCAAAACCTGTCTGAGGTAGAGAAATAAGCATAAAAAAGATAAAAAGCACAGAAACACGGTGCCTGAACCGGTATCGGTGCTTTTTATATAGAATATGCTTATATAGAATTGTCACAATATAAAAAACCTTCTCTGCAGCAGGAAAAAGCAAGATAAATAGCTAAATTTATTCATTTTGCTATTTTAATTATAAATAAAGTGTATTAATGTATCCTTTATTAATTATATTATTAATAATAACCTCTGAGGTGTGTAATGGTTTTAAGTCCTAATGATCCTGGTTTAATGTCTCGAGAAGAAGATATTAACCGTGCTTCGCGCTCATTGAAAGCGATGTCACACCCGCTACGCCTGAAGATACTGTGTACATTAGGTGACAAGGAAGTAAGTGTACAGGATATTGTAGATGCCGTTGGTACGTCGCAAAGTAATATTTCCCAGCATCTGGCGATCCTTCGTGATAAAGGTATTCTGGCTTCACGTAAAGATGCAAACAAAGTCTATTACCGTGTTGGTGATACCCGAACACTGCGCCTGATTGGGATGATGCAGGAGGTTTTCTGTTCAGCAGGGGTTGGTGGCCAGGAGCCTGCCCGAGGATAGGGTGCCTACTGCGGAAAAGTTTTAATGTAAAACGAGCGTTATCTCTGGCATATGCCAGGATGCGATATTCTACTGACAAAACACATGATTTTTTCGCTATAATGCACGGCTATAACCTGCCGTTTGTGTCCAGCCATAAATAATGCTGACGGCCTCACCTATATACCATTTTGTTCAGGAAGTTTTTGTCTCAAACGTATGCCGGAGGTTGCTTTGTTGTGGGCGGTAACCTGGCAATATTATTCTGATCGAGCAGTCTGCCATACCCCGAGTTAAATATTATGAATATACACCAAATTGTTGAATTTATTACAAATAATCTTATGTTATTTGCAGCGTTACTGGTTGTACTGGTGATGCTGGTTAAAGCTGAGTATGATAATCAGGCAAGCAAGTCCATGCGTCTGTCACCCTCGCAGACCACGCGACTAATTAACAACCATGATGATGCCTTAATACTGGATATTCGCAAGCGGGATGAATTTGGCGATGGACATATCAAGCAGGCCGTTAATATCCCGTTGAATGAGCTGAAAGATGAGCTGGACAAGCTAAAAAAATACAGAGACAGGCAGGTGCTGGTTTATTGTAATAGTGGAAATACCTCTGTTAGTGCAGGTAAAACTTTACAGAAAGCAGGATTTGCCAATATTTATAATCTCGAAGGTGGTATTGGTGCCTGGAAAGAGGCGGGGTTACCGCTGACGAAGGAGCGGTCAAAAAAATAACACGTGATCGGTTAAAAACAGGGGTTGTATCGTCTTTTGTATTACAATCCGTAACAACGCTAGCCGTATGCGAGACCAGAGAACATTATTTAATCTAACTGAAGGGTTATTAAAAAAATACTATGAGTGAAGAAAATCAACAATTTGCAATACAAAAAATTTATCTGAAAGATGTTTCGCTGGAATCACCACGTTCTCCGCAGGTGTTTACTGATGGAGAGTGGCAACCGGAAATTAATGTGCAGATTAACACGGCCAGCGAGACCCTGAGTGAAGATACCTATGAGGTAGTTTTAACCATTACGGTAACAGCAAAACAAGATGAAAATACCGCCTTTCTGGTAGAAGTGAAACAGGCCGGTATTTTTTCACTGTCCGGCTTTAGTGAAGAGAATATGGCGGGGATGGTTGGTGCTTACTGTCCGGAAACGCTGTTCCCATACGCACGTGAAGCCATTTCAGACCTTGTTGGCAAGGGCGGGTTTCCTCAGTTACTGCTTGCTCCGGTCAATTTTAATGCGTTATTTGCGCAGCAGACGCAACAGCAACAAGAGGCTGTTGCGGAAGGTGTTGCACACTGAATATGAAATATATTACCCCGTGATTATGCTTTGAGCTGGTTTTAGATGGTGAAAAAAAAGCGCGAAGAACAGGCTATTGAAGAACAGGCTATTGCCGTGCTTGGAGCTGGTTCCTGGGGAACTGCGCTGGCTGTTCATCTGGCGCGTGCCGGTCATAATGTGCAGCTCTGGGGCAACGAAGTAGAACACATGCAGCGGTTGCAGGCAGAGCGATGTAATCAGCAATATTTACCGGGCATTGTTTTCCCCGATCGCCTGCTGCCAGTGGCGAGTCTTGAGCAGACGCTAAAAGCCCCGTCATGGATACTGATCGCCATTCCCAGCTATGCCATTCGGCCATTTCTGCATGAACATGCTTCGCTCTTTCCGGCACACATCGGTCTGGCCTGGGCGAGTAAAGGGCTTGAGCAGGGCAGTGCAAAACTGATCCATCAGGTTGTTGCTGAGGAATTACCCAAATGCAGTAAAACCGCCGTTATGTCCGGGCCAACGTTTGCTGGAGAAGTGGCAAGAAACATGCCCACAGCCTTAACGGTAGCGACGAAATCGGATGATTTTCTACAACAGATTAGTGATGATCTGCATAGTGGTTATTTCCGTGTTTATCAAAGTAATGACCTGATCGGCGTGGAGCTGGGTGGGGCGCTGAAAAATGTCCTGGCGATAGCAGCAGGTGCAGCAGACGGGCTGGGATTCGGTGCTAACACACGGGCAGCACTCATTACCCGTGGACTGGCCGAGATGATGCGTCTTGGTGAAATAATGGGTGGCCAACGTGAAACCTTTATGGGTCTTGCCGGGATGGGAGATTTAATTTTAACCTGTACCGATAATCAGTCGCGCAACCGTCGCATGGGGATGTTACTGGCCGAGGGGAAAACCCAGCAGGCAATTTATACCGAAATTGGGCAGGCAATTGAAGGGGTTAAAACCGCAAGGGAAGTGGTACGACTGGCGGAGAAACATAATGTCGAACTGCCGATTATGACGCAGGTATATAATGTTCTGTATCACAACCTGCCGATTGATAAAGCGGTGAAGCAACTATTAAGCCGCCGAATTTCGCAGGAGCTTCACTGAGAGGCAGGTTATTCTGACCAGGCGTTTTGTTGGTCAGATTTCTTTTGGTCAAATCCCCTCAACTTAAGCCGCAAAAGTTCTGCTGACGCAGTGCTTCATAAACCACAATAGCAACCGTATTAGATAAATTCAGGCTGCGGCTATTTGCCAGCATGGGCAGGCGCAATCGGTTTTCTGCTGGCAGTTGTGCCAGTAGGGATGCAGGTAATCCCCGAGTTTCCGGGCCGAAAATAAGGGTGTCTCCTCTGTTAAAGCTGGCTTCGGTATAACAACGCTGCGCTTTGGTTGACAGCGCATAACTGTTACGTAGATCAAATCCGGTAATATCTGCATGGGTACTTACCTGTGTCCATTCATGATAGTCGAGCCCAGCACGGCGTAATTTTTTATCATCCAGTGTAAACCCGAGCGGTTCGATTAAATGTAGTTGACAGCCGGTGTTTGCGCACAGACGGATAATATTCCCGGTATTCGGCGGAATTTCTGGCTGATAGAGAATAATAGTAAACATATTATGGCGACAGGTAATAATAGAGTGTTATTCCTCAAATAAGCATTAAAGTTGGCCACTAATCTGCTATATATGAGTGTAATAGCAATTATACCATTCCAGTTAACGTGATTTGGGGATTACGATGCCAGGTAATATGCGCAATAGTGGGCAGGATGCAGTGCAAGTAGACAAAAATGAGAAGCCAGACTTATTACTGGTGGATGATGACCCGCTGATTAGTGAGGGTTTGGGTTTTATGCTGGGCAAGCATTACCGGGTCATTACCGCAGCATCGCGTCAGCAGGCAATTGAGCAGATAAATACTCAGTCCGTGCCGCCGTCACTGGCACTGGTTGATCTGGGTCTGCCGCCATTGCCGCATAAACCGGAGGAAGGCTTTGCGCTGCTGCGCGAGTTACTGGCAATTAATCCGGCGATGAAAGTGCTGATATTATCCGGCCAGGATGATGATATCAATATTCAGCACGCCCTGACTATAGGGGCGGTTGATTTTATTGCCAAACCGGCAGAGCCTGAGCTGTTGCTGGCACGTTTGCAGCATCATCAACGACTGCAGGTCATTGATCGGCAGCGCGAGCAGCAGACGCATCCCGTTATTATTGGCGACAGTGTTGCTATTCAGATGGTAAATAACCAGATCAGCCAGTTTGCAGACTCTCCTTTTCCGGTTTTAATTGAAGGTGAATCGGGGACGGGTAAAGAACTGGTAGCAAAAGCCCTGCATGAAAACAGTAGCAGGAGAGAGGAACCCTATCTGGCCATTAACTGTGCAGCGATTACACAGGAGTTGCTGGAAGCACAATTATTCGGCTATGCCAAAGGTGCTTTTACTGGAGCTAGCGCTGAACATCGGGGATTCTTTATGGAGGCGGGCAAGGGCACGCTGTTGCTGGATGAAATAGGTGAGTTGCCACTGGCATTGCAGGGTAAATTACTGCGGGTGATTGAAAGTGGAGAATTTTACCGTATTGGTGAAACGCAGGTGCTGATATCCAGTGCCCGTATTCTTGCGGCAAGTAATAAAAACCTGCGCGAGGAAGTGGCGCGTGAAAATTTCCGGGCCGATCTGTACCATCGGTTGAGTATTTTAAATATACGGATTCCGGCACTGAATGCGCGAGGCGAGGATGTCTATCTGATGCTGGATCATTTTATCCGGTTCTATGGCGATACGGTGCCGCCTTTTCAGCTTGATGATGAAGCGCGTGAGTTATGGGGACATTATGGGTATCCAGGTAATGTGCGCGAGTTACGCAATATTGTTATTCGTCTGGGCACAAAGTATCCCGGTCAGGTTGTCACTAAAGACCAGCTTGGTGAGGAAATGGAAATGCAGATTTCTGCTCAGTCACTGGTTGAAGATCGTACCAATATTAGTGATGAGATGATTATCCAGAAAATTAGAAGCAGGGAATTTGATCTTGATAAATTACTGGGTGATATTGAAGGGCGCAGTATCCGGCTGGCACTGGAAATGAATGATAATAATGTCAGCAAAGCGGCCAGGGCGCTGAAAATTAATCGAACAACACTTTACAGTCGGGTGCAGAAACTGGAGCGCCGGTAATGTATCAGGAATATTTTGGACTGGATCGTCCACCCTTTAAAATCACGCCCGATACCAGTCTTTTTTATGCCGGTAACCAGCGCGGTGCAGCGCTGGAAGCACTACTTTATGCGATCAAAAGTGGTGAAGGCATTGTCAAGGTGATTGGTGAGGTAGGTAGTGGTAAAACCATGTTATGCCGCATGCTCGAACTGCGCCTGAATAATAAATCTATTGATGTGGTTTATATCGTTAACCCCAGTCTTTCCCCCGATAATATTCTGCGTGCGATTGCGCATGAACTTCAACTTGACGTCAGCAATGAGATGAGCAAAATTGAAGTCATGCAAAAAATACAGACCTGTCTGTTGCAGAAACATGCGCAGAATCAGCAGGTGGTATTATTTGTGGAGGAGGCTCAGAGTATGCCTGTGGAAACACTGGAGGAAATTCGCCTGTTAAGTAATCTGGAAACAGACCAGAGTAAACTCCTACAGATGGTACTGTTCGGTCAGCCGGAACTGGATGAAAAGTTGGGGCAGGTGCATATAAGGCAGTTAAAGGAACGCATTACGCATAGTTTTTATCTGGCGCCATTCCCCTCGGACGATACGCTGCAATACCTGAATTTTCGGCTGCGCGCAGTGGGTTATCATGGGCCTGACCTATTTAGCAGAAAAACAGCCGTAGCAATAAAAAAACAGTCTGCCGGACTTACGCGGCGGATTAATATTCTGGCCGATAAAGCATTACTGGCTGCCTATTCGCAGGGGAGCCACAATATCACCCTGGCGCATATTCGCTCAGCCGCCAGGGATAGTGAGTTTGGTTCCAGCACTTTGGGGTACCCGCAGGGTAAACAAATAGTATGGATTGTTGTGGGGATTATTCTGGCGATCGCCGTACTGCTTCTTGGTGTGTGGCTTGGGCGTTCACAGCGGCTACAGGTGTCTCACCGGTCGGCTGTAATAACGATGGCGAAAAGTAGCGACACCCGTGTGCAGAAAAAGCCGGCGGCTGAGCAGCAAACCGCAGCAGTAGGTGGTGTTTCTGTCAGACAGACGGAACCTGCCCGATTTCCCCTGATTGCCCGGCGTATGGTTGCAGGCCGACAATGGCTGATGCATGCTGATACGGGTGATTTCAGTATTCAGTTATTCATGTCACGGACAACAGCGGCAGACAGGATTGAAGACTTTTTGCGTAAAGCATCCTTAATAGTTGATTTTTCAAAGATTTACATCTATGAAACAATGATTAATGGACGTTCCTGGTACAGTGTTCTGTATGGCGATTATGCGACGCAAAAAATGGCCGTAAAAGCACTGCGGCAGTTACCCGTCTTACTACAGAGAAGCTCCCCTTATTTACGTCGGTTGTCCGCCATTCAAAAGGATGTAAAAAAGTGAAGTGGATAAGGTAGCGGCGATACGATAACCCCGAGGCGGCAGATAAAACATTCCGAATGAACATGAAAATAATAAACTTTTTTACCAGCAAGGTATTTACCGTTATAACCGGATCGGTGATGCTGGTTGCCTGTGGGGCAAGCAATCCCCCCGTGCAGTCAGACGGACATTTGCAGGTGCCGGAAGAAAAACCGGCCAGTATTCCTGAAACGGTGTTGACAACACCGGTGCTAAGGCGGCCGCATAAGCGTAGGAAGGTGGAAACTTATACCATTGTTGTTAATCAGGTACCGGTCAGAGGACTGTTATTTTCAATGGCCAGAAATGCACATGTTAATCTTGATATTGACAATAATATCCATGGCCGGATAACAATGAATGCAATAGATCAGACGTTACCAAAAATTCTTGATCGTATTGCAGAACAGGTAGATCTTATTTATTCAATAGAAGGAAATACCCTGAGAGTAAGGGCGGATGTACCGGTATTGCGAACCTATGATGTTCATTATCTGAATATTTCCCGTACCAGCAAAGGCAGGGTTAGTATTTCAACAGAGATCGGTACGTCAGGAACAGGCATACAGAATATCGGCGGTAGTGGCAGTGGCAGCAGTAGTGGCAGCGGCAGTAGTAGTTCTAGCGGCAACAGGGCGAAAACATCGGTAGAAAGTGAGAGCATAAATACATTCTGGAAAACACTGGCCAAAAATATTGCCAGTATTCTTTATGATCCCTCAAAGCAAACGACCACCAGTAAGTCTATCGACAACAATAAGAATGTTATTGTGAATCGTGAAAGCGGCATTATTGCGGTGCGGGCAACAGTAAGAAAGCAGAAGCAGGTTGCTGCATTTATTTCCAGAGTGGTAAATAGTGCACAGCGGCAGGTTCTAATTGAAGCAACGGTGGCTGAAGTTCGGTTAAGTGATAAATATCAGGCCGGTGTTGACTGGTCTGTGGTAGGTGAAAAAGCAACTATTGGTGGTGTATCAGTACTGAAAAAAGGTGCTGTACAGAGTGTGCTCGCCGGTAATCTTGGCGCGGCTCCCTTTTTCCAGCTGGCGGGAATGGGAAGTGTTAATGGTAACCCGCTTAACGTTACACTGAAAGCACTGGAAACTTTTGGCGATGTAAAAGTTTTATCCAGCCCAAAAGTGATGGCACTGAATAATCAGACAGCGATATTAAAAGTTGTCGATAATGAAGTGTATTTCACCACCAATGTTCAGCTGGATGCCGGTTCGGTCAATCAGAAATCCACAACCGTGGTGAATACAGAAATTAATACGGTGCCGATTGGTTTTATTATGTCGGTCACACCGTTTATTGATAGTGATGGTGAAGTAACCTTAAATGTCAGGCCGACAATATCCCGGGTTATCCGTTTCGTTAATGACCCGAATCCTGAGTTGGCAGCGCTTGATGTGGTCAGTCAGATACCGGTTATTCAGGTACGTGAAATCGAAACCATGCTGAAAATAAAAGATAAGGATACGGCTGTGATTGGTGGCCTGATGCAGGATCAGGTGGAAAAAACCAAACAGGGTATTCCTCTGCTATCCAGTATTCCGCTAGTGGGTAATTTGTTTTCCTATAAGAAGGATGAATATGTCAAAACAGAGCTGGTTATTTTTATTCGCCCGGTAGTAATACATGATGCGAGTTTGACAGGAGACCTGAGTGACTATAAAAAATACCTGAAACTTGATGTTTACCATGATGGAAAACAGCATGATGATGAAATGCTGAAATTAAAGGAAAGCAGCGATGTCATCAGGCAGGCACCTTGGTAGTAACAGGGTAAAGTGATGAGTTTATTACTGGATGCCTTAAAAAAGGCGGCAAATGACAAGAAACAGCTTGCTGCGGAAGGACAGGTAGAAGCTAACAGCTTCCCCGGTAAGCAGCCAGTAGAGAAAACTGAAGTTAATGCAGATAAAACACGACAGAATAATACCGACCTGATACTTGAAAATCTGCCGGGAGTAGAGGACGAGTTAAAGTCTGCTGAAAGTGATGCTGATATTGTTCACTTAACGGCAGAATCAGCAATAGACTCACCTGAAGAAAATGGGTTCAGAGTTGAATTCGGCCATAATAATTATCTTCCTGATGAAGCCCTGCAATTATTAGTACGTAAAACAAACAGTGAACATAGAAAAAATAAAATATCGCGGCAGGTATTTATTGTATTGTTTGCTGCGGTAATACTGGTAACAGGCGGACTGTATTTTTTCCAGGTAATGCAAAAGAAAGTTGATCGTCTGGAAACAGGGCACACCTCTGTCATGTGGCAGGTAAGAGAAAAAAACAGTAAGGAAAAAATTCCAGTGACCTCCCCGGTCATAAAAAACCTGATTAGTAATAATAAACCAGAACAGAAAATCGCCTTTATAAAACAGGTTATTCATAAAAAACAGCAGGCAGAAAAAGATGCGGCAGGAAAAAGTTTGCGGGGAAAATCTTCTACAGCAGCACTACAAATAGATGAAAGAAAAGTAAAAATGCGGGAGCAGAAAGTATCTACTGCGGCCGGTGTAGATGAAAAAAATATTCATATTCAGAAAAAACATTTAGCTGACCCGGTTAGTGTATTACTTGATAACGCCTGGAATAAATATAATCAGGGTGATTATGTTAACGCTTCTATTTTATACAAAAAAGTATTAAGGCGTGAAAGCAATAACCATGATGCCCTGCTTGGACTGGGTGCTATTGCTATACAACAGAATGCAATTGAACAGGCACAGCAGTATTATTTTAAACTTTTAAAGCTTAATCCAGAGGATCCTGATGCTATTGCTGCACTAAGCAGCATGGATCCCTCCGGGCAGTCCGAATTTAATGAACTGAAGATAAAAGAATTACTTGAACGTAACCCGAAGTCGGCACCACTTAATTTTGCACTTGGTAATTTTTATGTAAAGCAGAAAAAATGGAATGAGGCGCAGAAAGCATATTTTAATGCCTGGGTATATGAGAGAACAAATCCATCCTATTCATTTAATCTGGCAGTAAGTCTGGATCATCTGGGTAAATTAAGAGAGGCAAAAAAATTCTATGAGAAAAGCCTGTACCTGGCAGGAGAAACCAATGCCGGGTTTTCAAAACGGTCGGTTAAGAAGCGCCTGCAGCAAATAAAGGCCATAGAAAAAATCAGATAATGAATGCAGCCATGAATAAAAAAAAGCGTCAGAAGGTTGGCCAGGAGCTAATTGAAAAAGGGCTAATTACCGCTGATCAGCTTGAAATTGCGTTGACCGAGCAGAAGAAAAATAAAAAACTGATCGGTGAAGTGCTGGTTGCGTTAGGTTTTGTTTCCGAATCTGTCATGCGTGATGTGCTGAGTCAGGTACTGGGGTTGGCCAGTGTTGATCTGATGACTGTGGTACCCGATGGCGGTGCGATCAATCTTATCTCTAAGGATATTGCTGAGCGCTATACCATTATCCCGGTAAGTTTTGATGAAGATTCACTGCAATTGCGTATTGCAATGAAAAATGTATCAGATCTTCTGGTACTGGATAGAGTTCATGCGCTGGTTGGTCGAACGATTGAGCTTATTCCAATGGTTGCCGGAGAGGGTGAAATAAAAAAAGCCATTGACCAGTTTTATGGTTATGAATTATCTGTCGACGGTATTCTGCATGAAATTGAAACGGGTGAAATTGATTATCATAGTCTGGATGTGACAGGAGATGAATACAGCCAGCCATTGGTAAGACTGGTTGATGCTATTTTAGCTGACGCGGTAAAACGCGAAGCCTCTGATATTCACTTTGAGCCGGAAGATGGATTTTTACGATTACGCTATCGCATTGATGGTGTTCTCTGGCAGATACGCAGCCTGCATAAAGATTACTGGTCGGCAATTGTTGTACGTTTGAAGGTGATGTGCGGGATGAATATTGCAGAAACCCATATTCCACAAGATGGTCGGCTGAGCCTGCAGGTGCATGGGCATCGGGTTGATTTTCGTGTTTCAGCGCAACCAACTACACATGGTGAAAATCTTGTTTTGCGCGTCCTGGATCGGGCGAAAGGCATTGTGCCAATGGATCAGCTTGGTATTCATGCTGAAACCCTGGATGATTTAAGAAAAATGATGGCCCGACCGGAAGGTATTATCCTGGTTACCGGACCAACCGGAAGCGGTAAAACCACGACACTTTATTCAATGCTGAATTATGTAAAATCGGAACAGGTCAATATTATGACACTGGAGGACCCGGTGGAATATCCGATGGATATGATTCGGCAAACATCAGTGAATGAAGTGGCGCGAGTAGATTTTGCCAGCGGTATCCGTTCTATCATGCGACAGGATCCCGATATTATTCTGGTGGGCGAAATACGTGATGAAGATACCGCAGAAATGGCATTCCGTGCAGCCATGACCGGACATCAGGTGTTATCTACCCTGCATACCAATTCAGCTATTGGTACTTTCCCCCGACTACTGGATATTGGTGTACTCCCAGATATTATGACCGGAAATATTATTGGTGTGGTTAGTCAGCGGCTGGTAAGGGTGTTATGTCCACACTGTAAAGTAGAAAAAAAAGCCGATGAATTTGAAACAAAATTACTGGGGGTTGAGTACATTAATAATTCATTAAGAATCTATGAGGCGGGAGGCTGTCAGCAATGCAGTAACACCGGCTATAAAGGTCGCGTGGCCATCATTGAGGCACTGAGAATTACTAATGAGCTTGATGAGCTGATTGCCCACCGGGCAACACTGGGTGAACTTAAGGCCGTTGCTAAATCAACTGGCTACAAAACACTTGCGGATGATGCTGTGCGTTGTGTGCTGGAAGGTAAAACATCAATCAGTGAAGTATCACGGGTGATTGATTTAACACAAAGAGTGTAAGCCGATATGCCTGATTATAAATTTAAAACGATTGATGCCGTCGGCAAAGTCCGTACCGATACAATGGTAGCAAGTAACCCGATGGAGCTGGAAAAACGTCTGGGCAGTATGGGGTTTGATTTATTAAGCTACAGGGAACAGAACAGAGGAGTGGGTAGTGGTTTAAGTCGTAAGCGGATCAACCGTCATGACCTGATTAACTTTACCTTTCATGTTGAACAGCTTGTTAAATCTGGTGTCCCCCTGATTGATTGCCTGAAAGACATACGTGACAGTATTGAGTATGGTCATTTTACCGATACACTACAGGCAGTTATTGACGCTATTGAAGGGGGTAAAACCTTTTCACTTGCTTTAGCCGAACATCCGAATACCTTTGATAATGTGTACGTTACTCTGGTGCGTGTCGGTGAGGAAACCGGCAGGCTGGCAGACGTATTAAAGGATCTGGGTGAAACAATACGCTGGCAGGATGAACTTGTTTCCAGGACACAGAAAATAATGATCTATCCCATTATTGTTTCAATTTTTGTGTTGATGGTGGTTACTTTTTTAATGATGTACCTGATGCCGCAACTGGTTCCTTTTATAAAAAATATTGGCGGGAAAATTCCCTGGTATACACATATGTTGATTAATGTTTCTGATGCATTTGTGAAATACTGGTACCTGCTTTTCGGCTTGCCGACACTGGGATATTTTATTTTTCATCATATCGCCAGGACAAATCATAAAGTACATTATTTTATTGATGGCGTGAAGCTGAAAGTATGGCTGTTCGGCCCGCTTTTGATGAAAATAAAGCTGGCGCGTTTTGCTAATTATTTTGCGATGATGTATAGCTCGGGTATTACCGTTCTGGATGCGCTAAAAATATCTGAAGATATGGTAGATAACATGGTGCTTCAGGATTCCATAAAGCGTGCCAGAATAAGTATATCCGAAGGTACTATAATAAGTAAAAGTTTTGAACAGTTAGGCGTGTTTCCGTCGATGATTGTACGTATGCTGAAAATTGGTGAGGATACTGGCGCCATGGATGAGGCATTGTTGAATGTTAGCTATTTTTATAATCGTGAGGTAAAAGAAGCGATTGGTCGCATAGAACCTGCATTACTGCCTGTGCTTACCGTACTATTAGGTGGGATTATGATGTGGATTATGATGGCGGTTCTAGGGCCGGTTTATGATGCTATTGCGGGAATTAAATTCTAGTCTGATTATAATGAAACGTCTATTTTACTTTGCTGGATATCGACTGAAAGTTTTTCACTGGGAAAACCGTAAACTTGTGGGTGAGGTGTCTTTTGAACCAACGGAGTCCGGGCTGGAAAATTTTCGTAGCTATTTGCAGCAGTCGGTAAATATTCCGGTAAAATTTTTGGTAGACGTTATCGAAGAAGATTTTCGTATAGAAACGGTACCACATGTTGGTAGTAAAGACAGAAACGCGGTGGTTGGCCGATTGATAGATCGCTATTATCGTTCCAGTCAGCAATATTGTTTTCATGAGGTGGTTGGTCGTGAAAAGAGCGGACGTAAGGATGACAGGGTGTTAATCGGTGCAATAACCAATCCGATGCTAATTCAGCCCTGGCTGAGTATTATTGATGAATACGCATTACCCCTGTCAGGAATCTGGTCGCTACCTTTAATTAGTCGTTTGCTACTTAAAAAAATTAATGCCCATAAAGGCATAACATTACTGGTTAGCCAGCAGGTAAACAGTAATGTCAGGCAGTCATTGTTTCGGGATGGAAAACTGTTATCAAGCCGTCAATCAATTATTAATCAGGATTTTAGTGAGAGTAATCGGATTGGTGAATATGCCGCTCCGGAAGTTGAAAAAACACTGATATTTCTGCGCAATCAGGAATTTCTTGGCGCTGATGAAGTGGTAAATCTGCATATTATCTGTAATGTTCAGCAACTTGCTTCTACCAAAGAATATTTTTTATCTGATGATAGTCAAAAAGTTGTTATTCATTCAACAGAAAGTATCGTTAGCAACCTGAAGCTGGAGGCGGTGCGCGGTGTATTTTCAGACGAAATATTTTCGTGGCTATGTATTAGCCAGCCATTTAGCTTAAGCCATTATGGAAAATTTTCACAATTTTACTGTTATTTCAGTAGATTAGCCTCGTTGACATTATATGCGGCCAGTATACTGATCTTTGTGCTTGGTTTTTTACTTATGGAATTAAATATATCCAGCGCAGTTGGTCATAAGGAAGCTATTTCTCTGTTAAAGAAAGAGAAAGTTGAGTACCAGCAGGTTTACCAGAAAAAATTTAAGGCATTTGAAAATATATTTAAAAATGCGAGCGTAATGAGTTCAGCAGTAGTGCTGGCTTCCAGAATAAAACGTAATGCGCAAACATCACCACTGGATTTTATGATCCAGATCAGCCGTATTTTAAGTAATAAATCGCTGCCGGTGATACAGATAGATAAAATAGAATGGTGGGCAGCGAATACAGGTGAAGAAAAACAACGGACTGCGACAGGCAATAAATCAACAAAGGTGAATTTTACCAGTAAAAACACAGTGGTTCACCGGGCAATCGTAAAAGGACGGATTAATGTGGTACAAAGCAACTATCGTGAATCAATCAGGCAGGTTAATGCCATCCTTTCTGCATTAAAAGCAAATCCATCCGTCATCGCTGTTAAAGCTATTTCAATGCCGGTAGATTTTCGTTCTGACAGTAAGTTTTCTTCTGAGTCCGGGGTGGATATGGGAGATAAAAACCAACATACATTATCCGGTGTATTCAGCTTTAGTATTACGATGAGAGCCTCAGTAAATGGATAAATTAACCAGCCATAACCTGATTACGCCCTCACTTATCAGAGCGGGTATTATTTTTATTAGTATACTGGTTATTGTATTGATAGGTGTTTCATACTCCTATGTTTATCTTGATAACGTCTACCAGCAGCAGCAGTCAGCAAACCATTCCATGCAAACGTGGCGCGCAAAAATAAATTCTTCGGTGGCCGATAACCGGATTATTGACCAGTTCGAGAAAAATTTTGTCAAACTGGTCAAGCAGGGAGTAGTGGGTAAGGAAGAACGCCTGAGCTGGTTTGAAACCATACAAAATACAGCAGACAGGCGAGGTATGCCTTCGGTAAAGTATAGTATTTCAAGTCAGAAGCGATTAAAGGAAGATAATATTCGTCGGGAGTTTCCGGGTATTAACGTGTATAAAAGTACCATGATGCTTAATGTAAAAATGGGACATGAGGGCGATTTATTTTCCCTGCTTAATGATCTGGAAAAAGCAAAAGGGTTATTTGCTGTAGATAAATGTACGATTGAAAAAATTAATCTGAGAAAAGCACAATCAACCAATAATATGAAAGCCTATTGTGAACTTGGCTGGTACACTTTTCGCCATGTGAATAAAACCCAGGGGTGACTAATGAAAATACAACTCACACAACGCCTCTCTGTTTTATCAACCTGGTTTACTCTGCATCTTCCTTTTACTCAAACGGAGGGGGGTGTTGGTAATAAAAAATATTTTTTACAGAAGGTATCATTTTATTTTGTGTTGCCCACGCTGTTATTTTTTACTACAGCAGCTTATGCACAGTTTGATATACACCGGCTGGAACGACTTTTTACTAATGCAAAACAGAGACAACAAATTGATAATCAGCGACATGGGCATGCTCATATCAGTCAGCAGCGGGCACTGCATAAAGTAACGCTCAACGGGTATATGCAACGTAGTGATGGCAAAAATGTCGTCTGGGTTAATGGCGTGAGTACGTTAAACCAAACTACAATCGCCGGTGTAAAGGTCGAACCCAGTAGTATCAATAATAAAGATCAGGTTACGGTACGAATAAATGGTAAAGCCGTAAAGCTTCGACCGGGGGAAAGCTGGCAGCCATCAACACGAAAGATAAACAGGCAGTAATTAAAAAGTATTCCAATGTATTTTTCACGTACAAATCCGGTGTTGCCATGCAAACAGCAGGGTCTGGTTTTATTAATCATGGCCATCATTATTATTCTGGGTGGGATTTCTTATATTGTTTCAGAACAGTCGGTGAATGATGCTCGCCAACATCGTCAGCAAGTTACACAACGGGCGCTGTATCAGGCAAAACAGGCTTTACTGGGTTACGCCATGACACGGTCTGATGTAATACAGCCTTCAGTTAAGCCGGGCAGGTACGGCTATTTGCCGTGCCCGGCAAATTCCAATGGTGATGGAAAATCAATGGGTGGAGGTTGTGGTAGTGACAGGCGTAATTATCTGGGCTGGTTTCCCTGGCGTTCACTGGATATGCCCCCACTGAAAGATGGTAATGGGGACTGCCTGCTTTATGTCGTCAGTAGCAGCTATAAATTTGGCGCGGTTACCGAGCTATTAAATGAAGATACGTTTGGTATGTTACAGATTGTGGATGAAAGCGGTAATATTATTCAGGGGGCAACGGCAAAAGATCGACCGGTTGCTATTGTTTTTTCTGCGGGTACAGCGCTGAGCGGCCAGAACCGGCATAAAAATACAGCGACGGAATGCGGGAATGATCCGAATAATTTTACTGCTTATCTGGATAGTTATGAAGTTTCACCCGGCGTGATTATTAATAACGGCGAAGTAAATGCGGGCCCTGATCAGGTTGATCAGTTTGTCAGGTTTATATCACAGGGAGATACCGGGGAGGGTAATGACCAGATGTTGGCAATTAGCCGTGAGGAAATCTGGCGGCCGATCATGAAACGCAGTGAGTTTGATGACAGTAACACTGGCGATACAAATAAAATGCGACGTTTGACGGAGTCCCTGGCGCATTGTCTGGCGATGTATGCCAATGATAATTCTACTCACCGCTTACCGCTTCCGGCTATGCTGGATCTAAATGGGGGTGATTACCGGTTTAATAACAGTTATGCTGATACGATGCCAGGCAGCGGGGTTTCCTATCTGGGTCGCTATCCTTTTACTACGGCTAATGCAGATAGTATTATTCCGGGAACCGTGGCAAATAGTGTATTGTTTGAAAAAGTATTCAAGAGTTCGGGTTCCTGTAGCAATATCACCCTGACTTCACCGGGAGGGGGTGCCATTGCAGATTTAGCCGACGCATCAGCGCAGGAACGAAAGCTCTGGAATAACTGGAAGGATCATATTTTCTATGCCGTTTCAAAAGATTATGCGGCGAGTAAATCATCTGTTCCAGGTAGCTGTGGTAACTGCATTAAGGTGAACGGCATAAAGTATGCGGCGGCCGTTATTTATTCAGGGCAGAAGCTGGCGGGTCAGATTCGGCAGGCACCGCTGGCTAATATTGATATCGGTGTAGTCAGCGATACAAAAAAAATAAAGGATAACTATATTGAAATGCTTAATCCATCCACTAAGGGTACGGGAGATTTTACCCGAACAGCAAATGATATTATTTTCTGCCTGACCGATTTTATTCCTGCTACTTCTACTACTTCTGCTACTCCTGTTAATGTTGCTGCGTGTATGTAAAATGAGAAAAGTATTCGGGCATAAACAGCAGCAGGGTTTCTCCTTAATTGAACTTGCTGTGGTGTTAATGATTGTGGGTATATTACTCGGTGGTTTTATTACAACCTTATCCGGGCGCATTGAGCAATCGAAGCGTGAGCAGACCAAAAAACAACTACAGGAAATCACCTCGGCATTACTTGGTTTTGCAGTACGTTATCGTTATCTGCCATGCCCGACTACCGCAAACGGTGGTGGCAGGGAACAGCGTGCGGTGGGTGGATGTAAACTACAAAATGGTTTTATTCCAGGCCGGACTCTGGGGCTAAGCGGCTCCTATAACCGTGATATGTTATTACTTGATAGCTGGCATAATCCCATTCGTTACAGTATTACGAGTGCCAACACAAATGCTTTCGTTAATGCGGGGCAGATAAAAGCAACTGGGCTGAATAAGTTATCTCCTGATTTAATTATCTGTGATCGTGCCTCAACCACAAACTGTAGTACAGCGGCGGGGGAGACAAAAATTGCCGATAATGCACCCTTCGTGGTGATTTCTCTGGGGCGGGATGGCGACCGTTTTGTTAATTTGATTGCGCCGAATTCAGATGAAGGAGAAAATTCGGCTGAAGCAACGGTAGCTGCGAATACATCGGGAGAAAACTTAAAGTATTCGGTAGCGGCTGACCATGTTTTTGTTAGCCGAAGTTATCGGGAGGATGATACGACAAATGGCCGTTTCGATGATATCGTGGTCTGGGTTTCACCGTTTATTTTATATAGCCGGATGATTGAGGCTGGTAGATTACCGTAGCATATTACTGAAGCGGATGAAAAGGATGCTCATTGTTAGTAAATATACTGATTTATTGCTTTTCGCTGAGCGTAAAACAGACCTTGCCCGGCTGATTTTCACTCAGCATAAGCTGATAACCGGTTTTATCAGATAGTTGATAACTCTGGTACAGGCCTACCCCATAACCATCTTCTGATGTCAGCGCTTCATGAAACAGCGAGGCAAGTTTCTGCGCGGGAAAGAGTGAGCCACTATCACAAACCTGCAACACCACGCCCTGGTCTGATTGCTGCAGGCAGACGGTAATAACAATGTCTGTTTCTCTGTATTTTTTATTTTTTGCATTTTCCAGCAGATTCTCAGCAACGGTATTAAAGGTTTCAACCGCTACGTTCTCATCATTACTGATGTGTCCACTAAAGGTAATACCGGTATTCATATAACGTAGTTGTAACTGTTGCCACCAGTCGGAGAGTGAGCCGGTTATTGTGGCGGCATGCTGAGCGGCCACATGGGGAGACTGTAGCTTACTTAATGTTGATTGCAGGCGCTGGCTGAGTACCGGCAATAATTTTTTAAGGATGGAAAATTTTTCTTCCAGTCGGGCATCATTGTCATTAACAATTTGCGTCATGGTTTGTGTCGATTGTAGAATATTTTTTACATCGTGTGTTAATTTCGAACCCGTTTCATAAATGGCCTGCAGGTGCGCCTGTTTAATAATCTGCTGCTCCTGTAATTTTGCCCGGTAATAAAAAACCAGTACACGTAAAATCAGTCTGGCATGAATTGACAGAGCTGGCCCTATGGGGGCAAAGGTATAAATAATAATTTCTATTTTATCATCATGATGGACAAGGGGGTGGCGGCTTTTTTTACCTTCAAGATGGTGATTAATATGATGAGTCGCTGATGTTGTTTGCCAGTAAACACCACACACCCAGTGTTGCTGGATAAGATACAGCAGGCTGGCATCAAGAAAGGTAACCGGGTGACTGGCACCGCGTGCTTCTTCTGTTGCAATATGATTAATCCACTGTTCGAAAGGGCCACCAATATTCAGCAGATATTTTTCCCATAACTGGGCAAGCCCCGAGATGCCGCCGGGAGGTGCCCATAATAAACTGGTAATAATTAGAAAAATACTGAGAATAATAATACTGCTAATTAATGAGGGAATGTATGCCTGAGACGTAGTAAAGGAAACCAGTACGCTGCCCATACAGAGAAAAATAGTTAACAGTACAACCAGAAAGCCACGGATAAAATCAACATTCCGGCTTGATTCCTTTCGGTTCGGGGTGAAAATTAACAATAGTGGACTGAACAGAATAACGTTACCTGCGCTTGTCTGAAACGCGGGGGAAAATCCGGTAAGACCAAACAGGCTGGGTGTGAGGAGTAATACAAGTTGTAAAAAAAGAATAATTACCGCATAGCCATATACGGCACGTTCAAATCCACGGTTAAAAATTCGTCCGGTTAGCAGGGTAAGAAGAATTAGAACCCAGAGGGCATTTAGCCATGGATTAAACCAGTACAGATAGGCCAGAATTAGTAGTAGCAGGAAAACAAGACCCCTGAGATGGAAGGCGTTCTGTTGTTTAAAAAGCGGTTGCCAAAGTAGGAAAAAGCCAAAATGAACAATTAAAAAACTTTTTTCCAACAGTGCGTTTTGTCCTGGTGACATGGCGACAAGCAGGCTAAATAACATTAAACCCAGAATGCGGTATTCATTTTTTAGTAATAATTGTGCCGGTTTTGCTGTCATACGATTTTTTTACTGTAGTATCTATTTCAGAGCTTTCCTTACTGGTTTCTTATACTACCATGCTAAAACATATTGTTATTATTTCACGGTTTACCTTAATAGAGTCGCGCCGTAACCATTTGTTTTTTCTTTCCTGCCTGATGCTGCTGGCGGGATTTCTCCTGGCGGAATTTATCGGTGATTTAACGCTGACCGAACATCGTCAAACTCAGGTCGCATTGTTAGCCGCCTTTCTACGACTTGGTGCTGTTGTGTTGGTCAGTCTGTTTGTGGTTTCCAGTACCCTGCGGGAGCGACAGGATAAAATGCTGGAAATGATACTGGCACTGCCGGTTCAGCGAGTCAGTTATTATCTTGGCAAGCTCAATGGTTTTATGATTATTGCGGCATTAATTTCTCTATTGTTTACACTGGAAATATTGTGTTATGCAAATGTGCAGCAGGGACTTATCTGGGGCTTGTCACTGTGGCTGGAATTGATTCTGGTTGCAGCGATCAGTTTATTGATGTTGTTTAGTTTTAAGCAAATCCCCGCAGCACTAGCCGGTGTTTTTATTATTTATAGTGCATCAAGAATTATGACCGTACTCTATTTAATGGCAGAGCAGCCAATTATTCATCATACTGCTGCGGCCGAGAAATTTATGGACGGATTTATTGCGATACTCAGCTGGCTGCTGCCGGATTTAAGCCAGTACACTCGTACGCAGTGGCTGGTTGATAACAGCGCGCACTGGGCGTTACTAGCGCCTTTGATAGCGCAGACAGGTATCTATCTGTTGTTATTGTCCATGGTTGCACTGTTTGATTTTTACCGGAAAAATTTCTAGGGAACCTCTGATTAAGTCTGGATTGAACAGATTGCTGGTTAAAATATTCTGATTCAAGGCGTAAAAT
>CAYXNL010000014.1:43304-44446 GCA_964466455.1 uncultured Thiotrichaceae bacterium | reverse complement strand
GTCTGGTGCGGTGTATTCTGCCCGGAAGGTTCATTAAGTGAATGGTCGAGCCGTCACGGTCTGGGGCGAACGATTCCTCACTGGATGCGTTGGGGAGGCTGGCCTTTTGTCGCTTTTGTAGTTACTACCATTTACGGTCAGTTAGTCAGCGTTTATGAATACCCCAAAGCAGCATTATTAATTCTTGGCGGCTCGACAGTCGCCGCCATGATTGTTGGTTTTATCTATGGCCGTGGTAAGCGGGTGTGGTGTCGACATTTGTGTCCGGCAAACGGTGTTTTTTCTTTATTATCCCGCCTGGCACCTATCCATTTTCAGGTTGATCGCGCCACCTGGCAACAGGCCCCACGACACACCCCTGCAGTAGACTGCGCGCCCCTGATTAGTATTCGTACAATGACCGGCAACAGTGCCTGTCATATGTGTGGCCGCTGTAGTGGTCATCGAGATGCGGTAACGCTGGCTACTCGTTCGCCTAATTCAGAAATCCTTGCCATTGACAACGAAGAGGCCAACCACTGGGATATTCTGCTGTTGCTATTCGGCATGTTGGGTGTTGCCACTGGTGCTTTTCAGTGGTCGGCCTCCCCCTGGTTTGTGGCAATGAAGCAGAGCCTGGCCGGGTGGCTCATCGACAATAATTTTTTATGGATGTTAAAGGATAATGCACCCTGGTGGTTACTCACACACTACCCTCAAACCAATGATATATTTAGCTGGCTGGATGGTGCCAGTATTCTACTTTATATTGGCGCAACCACATTCAGCATTGGCGGACTGATTTTTGCTGGACTATGGCTGGCCGGGCGCATTCTGAAAGAAGAAAGTAAAATCCCCTGGCATCTGGGCTATGCACTCACACCGCTGGCGGGTCTTAGTATTTTCCTTGGCCTGAGCGGATTAACGTTAGGTATGCTTAAGGGGGAACATCTGGAACTGGTCGGTATTCCGGAATTACGTATCAGTCTGCTGGTACTGGCCTATTTCTGGAGCGCCTATCTATTATGGCATAAACTCCTCCAGAGCAAAAAAACCCCTGGACAACAACTGGGAGCATGGTCCGTTATTATGGTCAGTAGCAGTCTGGTGGGTTTAAGCTGGATTACAATGTTTTTTATCTGGTAGAACAGATTTTCGCATCC
>CAYXNL010000014.1:37141-43204 GCA_964466455.1 uncultured Thiotrichaceae bacterium | reverse complement strand
TGGGTTTAAGCTGGATTACAATGTTTTTTATCTGGTAGAACAGATTTTCGCATCCTGTAACATCCCATCCCGGAGGCGTCTGAGTCAAAATAAACCTGAATCATTTTAAGGGAACCTCTATTAAGTTAACCACTTAGCTGATCTTGACTCCAACACCGGTCAAGAAATCTTAACTATCGCCAACTATTTGAACAACCACTTTATTTTTTTTAATTATTCCGCGAAATCTCTCAGAAGTCGTTGCCCAATCAATAATATCTACTTTCCAGGGTAAGTCAGATTCTGAAAAAGCATCGACGAGTGCTGAACGAGTATCTAACGAAACAGGCTCATTGCTTATAATCGCTAAATCAAGATCGGAATATTTTTTTGCTTTACCTGTCACACGTGAGCCAAACGCCCACACTTCATATTTTGAGACATATTGTTTTAAAATTTGACTCACAATTTCCCAGTTCGTTTCATCGATGTCGACAGCAGGTAAAAACATTAATCACAAACTTCTTTTAACCGGTTGTAAAGATAGTTCGTTTCTTCGATAAAATCAGGAATCACCGAAACGACTTCAAGTGCTACTTTTTCATCGTAGGTATGGCTTGTTTTAGAACGCATTTCTCGATAACCTCGCCATACCGGCCAATCACTGCGTAGAAGTGTTTTCTCATTTGCACTACGAATTAAGTATTGAAAAGGGGCGTTATCAAATTCATCGGGAGAAGCAGAGGTTGATTCTAAATAACGCTTGAGCATTTTATGTGACAACTCATAGGTAAATTCAAAACGCTGCACTAAGCCATCACGAATTTGTTCATCCGTAATATCTAACTGATAACGGTTATAGCCTTCTTTGAGTCGGTTAATCGCTTTATTTAATGGGCCTAAATCGAGTTTCATGGTTTTACTTTAATAAGTTATTACTACGCTGTCTAAATTAGTCAGTGTCAAAGGTGTCGGAGTCAAAATAAACCTGAACCATTTTAAGTCAACCATTTAGCTGATCCTGACTCCGACACCAGTCACATCCTGGAAGTCTCTAAACACTACTGGAAGCTATTCTATATTCTGTATCTGCTCACGCATCTGCTCTATAAGCACTTTCAGATCTACCGATGCCCGGGTACTGGTAATATCAGCAGATTTTGATCCCAGTGTATTGGCTTCACGATTAAGTTCCTGCATCAGAAAATCCAGGCGTCTGCCTACTGCGCCATCGCGTGATAAAATATCCTTCATTTCCATTAAGTGGCAGTCGAGACGATCCAGCTCCTCCTCTACATCCATCTTCTGAATAAAATGCAGGATTTCCTGTTCCATACGATCATGATCGACCTGGGTCTGTAACTCATCCAGTTTTGCCTGTACTTTTTCACGATAACGCTGCTGAATTTGTGGCATATTGGTGCGGGTTTCATTCACTATCAACTGCATTGCATCACATCGTTGCTGTAATAATTCAGCCAGGCGCCCACCTTCCCGCAGGCGGTTTTCGATTAGCTCTTCCAGTGCCTGCTTTAATATTTTTTCAAATGCAATATAAACTGGTTTCATGTCCGGTGTGGTTTCCTGCACCACACCCGGCCATGACAGAATATCAAATGGATTAACGTCAGAGGGCTGATGCAACATATCATTAATGACATGACAGGCATCGACAATTGACTGAGCCTGCTTATGATTGATATCCACTTTATCAGTTACTGCCTTATGTAATTGCAGGCGCGCATTACATTCCAGCTTGCCACGTTTTATCTGTGCAGAAATTATTTCGCGGTAACGGACTTCCTGTGCCCGCAGCTCATCCGGCAATCGCATATATAATTCAAGAAAACGGTGGTTGACACTGCGCAACTCACACACCAGCGTGCCAAATTCCTCATCTGACTGCGTTCGCGCAAAAGCCGTCATGCTTTTAATCATTAATTATATACCTCTGGATTTCTCGGGATTGTATCATGCCTGACAACATGCCTGACAACATGCCATACAAAAAGCATCCCCTGTATATTTGCGTAGATAATCAGGCGATCTGTATTTTTTATCGTTATAATACGCGCACCAATATTCAGAGATTAACAATATGCGTCCCAGCCATCGACAACCCGATGAAATGCGAAAAATCAATATTACCCGAAACTACACCAAACATGCAGAAGGTTCAGTATTAATTGAATTTGGTGATACCCGAGTCATCTGTACCGCATCGGTTGAAGAGAGGGTGCCCGGCTTTCTGCGCGGTAAGGGACAGGGTTGGGTAACCGCAGAGTATGGTATGTTGCCACGTTCTACCGGTAGTCGTATGCGACGTGAAGCCAGCAATGGCAAACAGGGCGGACGCACGATGGAAATACAGCGTTTAATCGGTCGTTCCCTTCGCGCTGCTATAGATCTGGATGCCCTTGGTGAAAATACAATCAGCCTGGACTGCGATGTTATTCAGGCGGATGGCGGCACACGCACCGCCAGTATCACCGGAGCCTGGATAGCGTTACATGATGCGGTACAATATTTACTCGATAAGAAACGGCTCAGTAAGAGCCCGCTGCATCATCAGATTGCTTCCGTTTCAGTGGGTGTTTATAAAGGCATTCCGGTTCTGGATCTGGATTATGCGGAAGATTCCAATGCAGAAACCGACATGAATGTAGTCATGAATAATGATAATGGATTTATCGAAGTACAGGGAACAGCAGAAGGTCATCCTTATTCAAAGGATGAACTCAACACTATGTTGGCCCTGGCAGAAAAAGGCATCAATGAACTAATCGCCCTGCAAAAGGCTGCTATTGCGGGTGAATAAAAACAAAATATTATGCTAAAAAAGATTGAAAAAATTGTACTTGCCAGTGGCAACCCTGGCAAGGTACGTGAAATTAATAAACTGTTTGCCAACACCGGTATTGAAATTGTGCCTCAATCAGAATTCAACGTACCGGATATTGCTGAAACCGGCACCACCTTTGTCGAGAACGCAATTATTAAGGCCCGTCATGCAGCGCAATATACCGGTCTGCCTGCAATCTCTGACGATTCTGGTATCGAAGTGGATGCACTTAACTCCCGCCCCGGTGTTTTTTCTGCACGTTATGCAGGCGATAATGCCACTGATACAGATAACAATAATAAAATGCTGGGGGAACTCAACGGTGTTCCAGAAGCGGAGCGTAATGCACGCTACCAATGCTTGATTGTGTTTATGCGCAACCACACCGACCCGGTACCGATTATCACCCAGGGTAGCTGGGAAGGACGAATTTTAGAAGCGCCAGAAGGTGATGGCGGTTTTGGTTATGATCCGATTTTTTATATTCCCTCACAAAAATGCTCCGGCGGTAATTTGCCTCTGGACATCAAAAACACCATGAGCCACCGTGCTATGGCACTAAATGCCATGTTAGAAGAATTCAGCAAACATAACTATATTTGATCATTTTACCTACAGATAAACACCGATAAAATATCACTACTACCCCTCACCCCAACCCTCTCCCAGAGAGAGAGGGAGTTAACGGGACGGCAGTGATAAAATACCTGCCACAAGCGGATGGTGTATTAAAAGCAGAAAACCGGTTCGCGAAAAATGCAAAGCACGCAAAAGAAACTAATCAAGCTGTTCGTTTTTATTTTTATCATTCGTGTTTTTCGCGGACTATATTTTCCTTTTTATAACTTTAGGGCCTAATTGACGAACACCATTTTATTGTTATGGTATGGGCGGTGCCTGTAACACCGAACTGTCTGTCACTTTAAGGAAGTGACCATCACTGCCTAAGAAATTGGCGGCTTCTGTCTGCATTTCTGTAGTAACTGTTGCATTTTCACCGGGCACTGAAGCAAAGGCATCGGGTGGCACCGTTGTATCAGCAGGGTTTAGCAACGAACTGTGATTACCGGCAATGTATCTGGTAACCACCTCCAGGTTAGCCGTTCCCGGTCCCTGCGTGGTATCTACCTGCATTAAGCCCAATAATTTCAGCAGCGGATCGGTACCTGCCAGCGGTGCGGGTACGGTTCCTGTGGTGTCATTGCTATCTGGTACCCTGTTCGGCACCACCAGATCAGAGGGTGAACTGTTACTACCAACTATCTCAAAGAATAATACCCCTCTACCACCTGCAGGAGCAGTTGCCACCGTGCCGGTAAAGTTTATCGGATCGCCCGAATCCACAACGGTCTGTGCCGCTCCCATAAAGGACTCATAATCCGGGGTGCCTTTTATCACACCATTGGCCGCCAGACCCGCGGAAATAGTTGGCCCGAATGTCGCCGAACCATCCAGAATTTTCGGCAGGCTGCCACCACCAAAGGCGAAAACGACCGCCCGTACATCCGGCTCCAGCGCGGCAAAGGTGGTACCGACCATAGCACCTAAAGAATGGCCAAGAAAATAGATCTTTGTGGGATCCATGATATTGGTGCCATCTGTAATTGAGCCTTTCTCAATATCATCAACCAGTACAAATAAATCCGAAACCGCCTGACGAACATTATCCCGCGTGTTTAACAAATTGCTTAAATTAATAAAATGACTGCCCGATGTATCAATAATACCATCAGGGACTGGTGCCGTAATCGCACCAGTTTTCGGATCCTGGGTGACCAGATCCAGATCAAAGGTACGTTCACCACCATTAGCTGCAGGATTTTTAAATGCAGCGCTACCGTCTGTTTCATTACCGGTTATTCCATGCATGGGCATATCAATCGCAACCACTGCCATACAGGCACTTGCAAAAGAATCGGCCACCGCAAGCATATCCGCTCTTGAACGGGTAATACCATGCTGGAAAATGACTACTGGCCATTTTGCAGGTTTAATACTACCCGGACAGCCAGTAAAGATTTTAGGGATGGAAACCAGCATCGGTATGGTTTGTATCGATGTTTTTACCGGTGCAGGATTATACTGTGTGGTAAACGGCCCACCTGCACAGGTGGCTGGTGGGCTACCCGGTGGACTGATACCATTCCAGCAGGAACCCAGTGCAGTTGGATCATGCGATGGTGAAGTGGCTGTGGACGAAGCAGTTAAATAATAAGGTATCTGAATAGTGCCTACATGAATATCGGCCGCGCCAAGTGGTGATGGTGCAACCACAGCAGGCAAAAAACCTGCTGTGGTTGTTAGTGCTCGATCCTGAGTTCGGGTTGCTTCTAACACATCTGTAATAGACTGTGTGGTAAAGCTCCAGCTAAGAATAATATCTGAACTTTTAGTCCCATCAAATGCATTCAGGGCCGATTCAGCTACAACTGTGGCCTGTCTTAATGGTTCCAGTTGTTGTGCTTGTGCATCAGTCAGTAATGGTGTGGTACTCTTGCCACTGACAAACAACGGGTTTAGACCATGCGTTAACTGATAAGAGCCAGATACCCCAACAGGATGACCACTAGCGCTTTTCACACCATCGGTAATCACTGCCATATAAGTTTGCTTTGGTTTCAAAGGTTTCAGTGGTGATATAACCAGGGTTGAATTAGTCTTATCCACACTCGACAGGGTAGCGGCAAAATCCACGCCATACTTCAGCATTTTATTCACGGACACAACTGCACCTGAGCCGCCAGGATCGAGTGTTACTTCATATAAACGAACGCCTGTAGAAAAAGATTTCTCATCTAAAGCACCAGTAAAACTTGTAGTTATTGGTGCAACCGTAGAAAATCCATCTAGTGCATCCATTGCTACTTTTGGATCAGATAGATCTGTGGGATCTGCAACGGGAATCTGCAATGTCCCATCTGCTGGCGGCTTACCTGCCGCATCAAGAAATAATAAATTATCTGGAAAAGGAATAACGTTGTTACCATAGTCCAGATTACTAATCGTATCAACCGTCTTATCCCTGGTTAAAGAATCCTGCAATGTCGTACTTTTATCTCCCTGACATGCTGTCAGTAATAAGCCAGTCAGAACAATAAAAAATATTTTTTTAACGTGCATAATTCTTTCTCCAGCTATATTCATTTTTAGCCCCTTTATTAATTCTTCCAGATTAATCGTCCCAGTATTAATAGTTCCAGCGTAGTTGTGCACTTAAAATATCGACCGATGCCGCATAGGTA
>CAYXNL010000014.1:0-37041 GCA_964466455.1 uncultured Thiotrichaceae bacterium | reverse complement strand
TTAATAGTTCCAGCGTAGTTGTGCACTTAAAATATCGACCGATGCCGCATAGGTACCTTTGAGGGTCGATGCCAATACGCTCTGACTACTTTCAAATGTATTATTAATACCGGTATCACTAACGAACAGATGAGAATAACCGACATCAACAGTAAATGCTTTGCTTATAATATAGGTGCCTCCGAATGAGAGCCATGTCCGATTATTACCAGGGATGCGCGCGGTACGACGTTCCGCATTGGGTATCGGGGTTTCATCATAAGCCATGCCGGTACGTAAGATGATTTTCTGACTGTACTGCCAGTTCGCGCCAACGGAATAACGCCAGATATCATTCCAACTTTCAGTGGTTACTGAATCGGGCTGTGTCGGGTTGGCATAGTTAATTCGTAACTCATTAAATGCACTCCAGCCCGTCCAGGTAACATCGGCGAGTAGCGTCAGTTTTTTCATTTCATGGGCAACACTGACAGAAAAACTCTGCGGCAAGGTTACCGAGGCATTGATGGCAGTATTCTGGAATGCGCCAGTGGCTAGTACCGGTGCGGCTGGTGCGGGGACTTTAAATGTTGCTGAGCCCTTAACATCAATGGTGGTTTCTGAACGATAAGCAAGCCCCAACCTTGTTTGCGGGGTAATATCATAGAGCAAACCCAGATTAAAGCCATAGCTCAGATTACCGAGACCACCGAAATTATCTGCCTTTAAATTCACAAACCCATCCGCTCCCTGCGGGGATCCTAACAATGCTCCAAAATCAATCGCGTTTGTAAACGTAACATCAGCCAGCATAATATTCAGACCACCACCAACAGATAATTTTTCGTTGACCTGATAGGCAATACTGGGATTAAAGTTAACTGTTTTTAAGTTTGTTTTTACTGCATGGTAGCGCCCGACCCAGGTATCGTTATAGTCGGTTTCCAGACCAAACGGGGTGGTAACACCCAAACCAAATTTCATCTTTTTATTGATTGCTGTCACCCAGTAGAAATTAGGCACAAAAGCATTCCTGCCACCATTATCATTAGCACCGGATAATGGCGCACCCGATCCGTCGGTTGATCCCTGATTGGTAAAAGAGGCTTTAGGACTAATAAGATGCCCGGTAACGATAAGCTGATTACTTTTAAGCTTCATCATGCCTGCCGGATTAAACCAGATGGTAGTTGCGTCTTCTGCACTCGCCGCCGCGCCAGCAAAGGCATTACCCTGCCCGGTGGCACTGTTTTCAATGAGGGCGAAACCCGATGCGTGTGATGATAATGAAAGACCTGTGGAAACGACTGCCAGAACAGCAGTGAATAAATGCAAACCTGTTTTAGGCTTCATACCTTCTCCCCTCATTTATTCGAAATTTGAGTTAGTGGCATAACTGCCGGTGTTTTATTTGCAATCCATGCAGATTAAAACCAGTTTATTATCAGAGAGTTTTGCACAAAGCATCTTTGTCCACTATAGCGATGTTAAAAATGGTCTCAAAATACCCATTACAGCAAAAAACGCTCATATTATCAGCATAATACCCCAGCCTTTTCTAAAATAAAAACATTAAATGCTTATATAGACGGAATTTTTGCTATTTTTTACTATTTCTGTTCAACGCTCTGTCTGCATCAGGCAGCTCTACCGGATGACGATTCTGATCAATTGCCACATAAACCAGCTTTGCCTCTGTTACCTTGATACAGTGAATATCACCTTTTTTCATTCTTTCTGCATACACCTCAACCTTTACAGTGATAGAGGTCTTGCCTTCGGCAACAATTTCGGCAAAAAAGCTGACTAAATCACCGACAAATACCGGTTTTTTAAATTCAAAGGAATCCACTGCACGAGTCACTACCGGACCACGTACCCGCTCTAAAGCGGGAATACTACCAGCGATATCCACCTGGGACATAATCCAGCCACCGAAAATAGTTCCTCCCGGATTCTGTTCTGCGGGACGGGTTGGAACTCGTATTACCGGTATTTTACCGACGGGCAGACATTCTTCTTGATAATCAGTACTCATTTAACGTAACTCCCGTAAAAATTAGTTTCAATAAATAATCCCACAACAAGCAGGACGAAGGGTTAATAAATTTAAAAAATAATTTTAGGGCACCTCTATTAATATGAGACCTTCCCTTTTGCGTTTTTTGCAGCCTATTTTTTCTATTTATGGTCTTACATACTATCTTTTTACAGCAACAAGCTGCGGGGAATTAACCCAAAAGAGATTAAAAATACACTGTATTAATGTGCTAACCTGTCATTAGATGAACAAAATCAGAAGCATAAAAGTCTCTTTTACCGGCAGCAATAATAACCGCCTTGATGGTAGACTGGAACTCCCGTCCACCCCGCCCATCGCCTTTATTGTTTTTAACCACTGTTTTACCTGCACCAGGGATATTCTTGTTGCCTATCGTAGCAGTCGTATACTGGCAAAACATGGTTATGCGGTATTGCGTTTTGATTTTGCCGGACTGGGCGATAGTGAAGGTGATTTTGCTGACTGTAATTTTTCCACCAATGTTGCCGATACGCTGGCGGCAATCCGCTTTCTTGATGAACATTATCGTGCCCCCTCATTACTAATTGGTCATAGCCTCGGTGGTACAGCGGCACTGGCCGCAGCGGTAGAAGCTGACAGCATCAGACAGGTGGTAACCATTGCCTCACCCAGTCAACCCGCTCATGTATTACATCATTTTGAGCATGCTCTGATAATGCTGGAACAGGGTATTGCCTCGAGTTTTAGAGTTGCTGGAAAATATTATGATATCAACCCGCAATTTATCGAGGATGTACGTAGCTGGAATATGCAGAAACTGTTGGCCCGACTGGATAAACCGGTATTAATTTTTCATGTGGAAAAAGATGCTCTGGTTGCAGAAAACGATCATCGGGAAATTGCACAGTGGGTAAAAGGAGACACGTCCATTATCTCCCTGAAGGGAACCAGTCATCTATTATCTGATAAACAAAACAATATTTTTGTAATCAGCAAAATAATTGAATGGTTAAAAAAAGAGTAATATTTTTACCGGCCTGTTTTTTACCATCCTGTTTTTACCATCCTGTCGCTTCGGCTACGCCTTTACCTAATTCAGCAGGGGATAGCACAGTATGTACCCCAACTTTTTCCAGTGCGGCGAATTTTTCTGCTGCGGTACCCTTACCACCGGCAATAATCGCACCAGCATGTCCCATGCGTTTGCCTTTCGGTGCAGTGCCGCCAGCGATGAACGCAGTTACCGGCTTGTTCACTTCCGACTGAATAAATTCAGCCGCTTCTTCTTCAGCACTACCGCCAATTTCACCCACCATTAAAATAGCTTCGGTTTGCGGGTCGGCCTCAAACAATCTCAGACAGTCAATAAAGCTGGTACCGGGAATGGGGTCACCACCAATACCGATACAGGTACTCTGACCAAAACCCGGATCCGTGGTTTGCTTCACCGCTTCATAAGTCAGGGTGCCGGAACGTGATACCACACCGACTTTACCGGGCTGATGAATTTCACCTGGCATAATACCTATCTTGCATTCACCCGGGGTAATAATACCCGGACAGTTTGGTCCGATAATACGCGCACCTTCACTGTCTGCCACCATTTTTATCTGTAACATATCCAGCGTGGGGATGCCTTCGGTAATACAGACAATTATTTTCAAGCCTGCATCAATTGCTTCTAACATGGAGTCTTTACAGAATGGGGCTGGCACATAAATTACCGTTGCATCCGCTGCGGTTTCACCTACGGCTTCTTTTACCGTATTAAATACTGGCAAGCCAAGGTGTAGCTGTCCGCCCTTCCCCGGGGTTACCCCAGCCACCATTTGTGTGCCGTAGGCAATCGCCTGCGCAGAATGGAAGGTACCCTGCTTGCCGGTAAACCCCTGGCAAATCACTTTTGTGTCTTTGTTTATTAATACGCTCATAACACTTTACATCCACAGATAAAATATTCTTTTATTTTTTTACTTCGGCAATAATTTTTTTAGCTGCGTCTGTTAGATCATTCGCCGCGATAATATTTACACCACTTTTCGACAACAACTGACTACCAAGCTCGGCATTATTACCTTCCAGCCTCACCACTACCGGCACATTTACGTGTACATCTTCCACTGCACCGATAATTCCTTCAGCAATTAAATCACAACGCACAATGCCGCCGAAAATATTTACCAGTATGCCTTTGACATTACTGTCTGAAAGAATAATTTTAAATGCTTCTGTTACACGTTCCCTGGTGGCACCACCACCCACATCAAGAAAATTTGCCGGCTCTCCCCCACAAAGTTTAATTAAATCCATCGTCGCCATCGCCAGCCCGGCACCATTGACCATACAGCCAATATCTCCATCAAGAGAAATGTAATTTAACTCCCATTGTTTGGCGCGATTCTCTCTTTCATCTTCCTGCGAGACATCGCGCATAGCCAGTAAGTCCTGCTGGCGGTAGAGAGCGTTATCATCAATATTAATTTTTCCATCTAGACAAATAAGCTGTGATTTCTCAGTTACCACCAGCGGGTTAATTTCCACCAGACTTAAATCTTTTTCAACAACCATTTTTGCAAAACCGGAAAGTAGTTTTATAAACTGTTTAATTTCATCGCCCTGCAAACGCAGGCCAAAGGCCAGTTCACGCGTCTGAAATGGTTGCAGACCCGTTACCGGGTTAATACTGATTTTAAGAATCTTTTCCGGACTATTGGCGGCAACCTTTTCAATTTCCATACCACCTTCGGTTGAAGCCATAATCACCACGCGGCGTGAGGAACGATCAACCACTGCGCCGAGATAAAGTTCACGTTGAATAGTGCTGACTTCTTCAATCAATACCTTATTAACTGGCTGACCTTTGTCATCGGTCTGGTAGGTCACCAGGTTTGAACCAAGCATGGTTTTAACTGCCAGGTGAATATCTTCAGCATTATCCAGAAGTTTAACGCCGCCAGCTTTACCACGGCCACCAGCGTGTACCTGTGCCTTTACTACAAAACGATCACCATCTAACTGTATTAAGGCACTATCGACTTCCTCAATAGCAGTCACCAGCCGAGAATTTGGTACGGGTAATCCATAGCTGGAAAACACCTGCTTGGCCTGATATTCATGTAAGTTCATATTTTTTATATATACCCTTAATTAATTTATATGTATTGCACGGCCATGCACTGATAATGCTGCCTCATGAAAAGCTTCGGACAGGGTTGGATGGGCAAATATGGTTAAAGCAATATCTTCTACCGTTGCCTGCATTTCCATAGCAATGACTGCCTGCGCGATGATTTCCGAGGCCTGTAATGCCATTATATGCACGCCTAAAATCTGGTCGGTTTCTGCATCACTAAGTATTTTTACCAGACCTTCAGTATCGCCATTTGCACGTGCCCGCCCACTGGCTGTAAAAGGAAAGCGACCGACCTTATAATTAATACCCTCATTTTTGCAATACTGTTCTGTTTTCCCCACCCAGGCAATTTCAGGATGCGTGTAAATGACTGAGGGGATCAAGGCATAGTTTACCTCCGTCTTTTCACCTGCAATACGCTCTGCAACCATCACCCCTTCTTCAGAGGCCTTATGTGCAAGCATGATACCACCAACAACATCACCAATGGCATAAACACCCGGCACACTGGTTTCACAATGTTCATTTACCAGAATATAACTGCGTTCATTGATTTCCATATCAAATTCTTTGTCTATTACCCGCTCACTATTTGGTTTACGCCCAACGGCAACCACCAGCTTATCCACTATTTCTTTCTGTTCCTTACCCCTGGCTTCATAACGAACACTAACCTTTTTATTTTTTACTTCCGCATCAATCAGGCGCGCATTCAGTCGTATATCCAGACCCTGCTGTGCATAACTGCTTAATGCCTGACGACTAACTGTCGTATCAACGACGGGTAGCAGGTCTGCCATTGCCTCCAGCAGAATAACTTTAGCGCCGAGGCGTTGCCAGATACTACCCAGCTCAAGTCCAATTGCACCAGCACCAATAATACCCAGTTTTTCCGGTACTTTTTTCAACTCAAGTGCACCCGCAGAATCAAGAATATAATTATCGGTTAATTGAGCCTGCTGTAACCGCACTGGAGAAGAACCGGTAGCGATAATAATATTTTTCGCGCTGAGTGTTGTCGTGGTTTTTTTTGTTTTTCTATTGTTCACCAATACGTGGTACTGCCCTGCCTGATCTGATGCCTGTATCTTGCCTCGCCCGGAATAAATACTAATATTATTTGCCTTCAACAACGCAGCAACGCCCTGTGTTAATTCCTTTACGATGGTATCCTTGCGGGCTTGCATAACGGGCAGATCAAGACCCGTTTTACCAACCTTGATACCATGATGCATAAACTCATGCTGCGCCTGGCGATATAAAAGAGACGACTCAAGTAATACTTTTGATGGAATACAGCCAACATTTAAGCAGGTTCCCCCCAGGGATGGCTGCCCCTGATGATTTAACCATTCATCAACACAGGCCGTTTTTAAACCCAGTTGCGCACAACGGATAGCCGCAACATACCCTCCCGGCCCGGCACCAATAACAATCACGTCAAACTGTTCTGTTTGTATTTTTTCTTTTTTTGTGGTCACAATAATAACCTTACCCTTATAAACCAAGTAATATTCGTGAAGGATCCTCCAGTAACTGTTTAACCGTTACCAGAAACTGTACCGCGCTGCTGCCATCAATCAGTCGGTGGTCATAGGATAGCGCAAGATACATCATGGGAAGCGCAACAATTGCACCATCGACAACCATAGCCCGTTGTAAAATATTGTGCATACCCAGTATAGCGCTTTGTGGTGGATTCAAAATAGGGGTAGATAGCATTGAGCCAAACACACCCCCATTAGAAATAGTAAAAGTACCGCCGGTTATTTCTTCAATATTCAGCGCATTATTTTTTGCTCGGCTGGCAAAATCCAGTATTGCCTGTTCTATCTGCGCAATACCCAGCAGGTCGGCATCACGAATTACCGGTACCACCAGTCCATTCGGCCCGGACACGGCAACGCCAATATCATAAAATCCATGATACACCACATCATTATCATCAACGGAGGCATTGATTTCTGGAAAACGCTTTAATGCTTCGACACAGGCCTGCACAAAAAAGGACATGAAGCCCAGACGTACATTAAAGCGCTTTTCAAAGGACTCTTTATAACGACTGCGAAGTGCCATAACCGGCTGCATATTCACTTCATTAAAGGTAGTTAGAATGGCTGCATTTTGCTGCGCCTGAACCAGACGTCTGGCAATCGTAGCACGCAGTCTCGTCATCGGTACACGGCGTTGCAGACGATCACCTTTTTCAGAGGCTTCTGAAAAAATAGTCTCGGAGGAAGAAACAGACTGCCCACTTATTACTGCTGTATCTTTATCACTACGGGGTTGTTCCTCTCTCTTTTTCTCATTCTGCTGTTGCGCTTTCCGGGTAGAGATACAGGTTTCTACATCCTGTTTTAGAATACGACCATTTTTACCTGTCCCATGAATCTGTTCTGGTTGTAAATCAAATTCTGCTATTAATTTTCGCACCGATGGGCTCGTCGCAGATGCCACTCCGACTGACTGTGTCTCTTTCATAATTTCATTTATCGGTGTTGATACTGCATCATTGCTATCATCAATAACCGCTAATAAATCGCCTGCTTTTACGGTATCGCCAGTCTGATAATAAATTTCCCTGACAATGCCCGCATTAATTGACGGAACTTCAAGAACAACTTTATCTGTTTCAAGATCAACCAGATTTTCATCCTGGGCAATACGTTCTCCAACCGATTTATACCAGTTGGCAATGACTGCATCAACAATAGATTCAGGTAATTCAGGTACTTTTATTTCAATACTCATACTGGATTTTTCCTTACACACTCATGATTTAATTTTCTTTTATATTGAGTGCCTGATTAATTAATTCATGCTGCTGCTTAGAATGTAGACGCGCAGACCCCACCGCAGGTACAGAAGAAGGTTCTCGTCCAATATAACTTAATTGCCAGCGTGAATGAATAAATGCGGGTATTCGTAACTTGCAAAAATCCCACCCCCCCTGATTTTTTGGCTCTTCCTGACACCAGATCAGATTATTTGTTTTCTTATATTGTCTCAGCAAAGCATCAAGCTGATCACCGGGAAGAGGATACAACTGTTCAATACGTAACAATGCGATATTATCGATACGATTTAAACGCCTGGCCTCCAGTAACTCATAGTAGATTTTGCCATAACAGACAATAACACGCTCTACCTTCGCTGGCTCAATATTATCTATTTCAGGTAACATCCACTGAAATTCACCGCGGGTTAAATCTTCCAGTGTACTGATACATAATTTATGACGTAATAAACTTTTTGGCGTCATCACAATCAGCGGTTTACGACAGTTACGTATCATCTGTCGCCGTAACAGATGAAATAACTGTGCTGGCGTACTCGGCACACATACCTGCATATTATGCACCGAACACATCTGTAAATAACGCTCCAGTCTTGCCGATGAGTGCTCTGCTCCCTGGCCTTCAAAACCATGCGGCAACAACATCACCAGGCCACTGACACGCCCCCATTTATGTTCACCAGACGAGATAAACTGGTCTATGACTACCTGTGCACCATTAGAAAAATCACCAAACTGCGCTTCCCACAATACCAGTGTTTTTGGTTCGGTGGTGGAAAATCCATATTCAAAGGCAAGTACGGCGTTTTCTGACAACAATGAATCAAAAACGCGAAAATTGCTGTGTGTTGAACCAAGTCTGCGTAAAGGGGTATAGGCTGTGCCATCGTTCTGGTCATGCAGGACTGCATGGCGGTGAAAAAAAGTGCCTCGCCCACTATCCTGTCCGGATAAACGAACAGAATAACCCTCACTAACAAGTGCCCCGTAGGCGAGATTTTCTGCACAGCCCCAGTCGACCGGCAAAGCACCCGCCAGCATTTTTTTTCTGTCTTCAATAATTTTCACTACACGTGGATGCAGCGTGAATCCATCCGGCACCACCGTCATTGCCTCACCTGTTTCACGCAGCTGTTGCATATTTATTTTTGTATCTGCACTATCCAGAATAGATTGAACCGTAAAGGGTCGCCAGTCTACATGGGTCGATTGATCACTTTTTTCCTCTGGTAATTTATGGGGTACCACACAATCTCCCGCTTCAAGAATCTGACGTACACTTTTTTTCATAGCATCGCACTGCTGCTGAGTCAGTACTTTTTCCGCCACAATTTTTTCCGCATACAAGGTCATGGTCGTTTTCAGCGCACGGATTTTTTTATACATCATTGGTTGCGTTGCCGCCGGTTCATCTGCTTCATTATGACCATGACGACGATAGCAGACCATATCAATTACTACATCTTTTTTGAATGTGTTTCTGTACACCATAGCAATACGCGTTACCATTACCACAGCTTCAGGGTCATCTCCGTTAACATGAAAAATAGGTGCCCCTACCATTTTCGCAATATCGGTACAATAATAAGTCGAACGGGCATCCACTAATGCACTGGTGGTAAATCCAATTTGATTATTCACAATAATATGCACACTGCCGTGGGTAGAATAACCTCGTGACTGCGACATCTGAATGGTTTCCATTACCACACCCTGACCGGAAAATGCTGCATCACCATGAATCTGAACCGGTACTACCTCATCACCTGAACGGTCACCACGGCGCCATTGTCTGGCACGTACGGAACCTTCAACCACTGGGGCAACAATTTCAAGATGTGATGGATTAAAGGCCAGCGCAAGATGTACCGGACCACCGGTAGTATCCATATTTGAGGAAAAACCCAGATGATATTTCACATCACCGGTTAATTCAGAAATTTCCTTGGTTCCTTCAAATTCCTGAAACAGTTCAACAGGTGTTTTCCCCATAATGTTTACCAGCACATTCAACCGCCCCCGGTGTGCCATACCGATAACCATTTCTTTTATTCCCTGTGAACCGGAAAACTGAACCAGTTCATCAAGTAATGGAATTAAGGACTCGCCCCCTTCCAGTGAAAAACGTTTCTGCCCGACATATTTCGTATGCAGATATTTTTCCAGTCCTTCAGCATCGGTCAATTGCTGTAGGATATTAATTTTTTCTGCATCGGTTAAATTCGCCCGTCCTCGTGATAGTTCAAGATGCTGCTGTAACCAGCGTTTCTCACTGGTTTCAGTGATATGCATGTATTCAATGCCGACAGAACCACAGTAGGTTTCATGCAATATGTCATAAATCTCTCTGAGTGTCTGCGTTTGCGAACCGGCAAGGGAACCGGTGTCAAAATGTAAATCAAAATCATCTTTACTGAGCCCATGATAATCCAGAGCAAGATCAGCAACTTTGCTCACCCGACGATCACGCAGAGGGTTAGTATTGGCTATCTGGTGACCACGAAAACGGTAAGCGTTAATCAGTTGCAGTACCTGCACCTGTTTACGTTCATGCTCAACCCCTGCACGACCATTACGGCACAGCCTGTTTTTTTCAAGAGAATAACGCAGAAAATAATCATGTATTTTCCGCTGTGAAACTTCAATTTCTTCCGGTGGACTACCGTTGGATTTTTTTACCTGTGGCAACGCATCAAAATAGTTTCGCCATTGCGCATCCAGTAAATCAGGCTGACTGAGATAGGTTTCGTACATAGCTTCCAGCCAGGGCGCACTTTCACCATAGAGTGAAGAACTGCCCCACAATGCCTGCATACCGAGCTGGGTTTTATCTACCATTGACCTGCCTTTTTTATTTTATTTATACTTCTTATTTGTTTTTATTGTAGAAGCCCTTTACGAAATTACATCTAATCAGACATAATTATTACTGGAACGGATGAAAAGGATACTTATTGTTCAATACACGCTGTAAATACCTCCATGTAAGCTCGACACCCGCATCCCTGCGGCTGACGGTCTTGAACAATAAGTATCCTTTTCATCCACCCCGTTAGTATCAGCCATTGGTTACTTTTACTAATGCTACATATTGATTCATACAGGAATAAGAGGTTCCTTGAAAATACATAAATCGGGGTATTCTGCTAGATAGTTACGGATGGGGGTAAACATAGGGATAGTGATTTTAGAAATTCAGTATTTTCCATATTTACATTTCTGAAGAGCTGCTGACAGGACAGAAGCCATATCATAAAACTGTCGGATTGAAAAAATCTGGTGCAATCAGACAAGGTTCGAAACTTTCTATTAAGCTGTTATTATTTTTCTTCACCCGTTATTATAACCATGTTTATATGCTGGGTTAACCCCCGTGACATCATTACGACCGTGCAGGCGATCGTGGGCAATAATATAAATACGGGTATAATGGTACGTATTAGACAACGCTTACAGGAGCAATCATGAACTCAGCCCCATATAGTATTCATGCACTGGAACTCGGCCCCATGGAGAATTTTGTATATCTGTTACATGACCATGCCAGTAACCGCGCAGCAATCGTTGATCCGGCCTGGGAGGTAGAGGAAGTTTTGCAGCTCGCCACACAGAAAAATATTAAAATTACCGATATTCTCCTCACGCATAGCCATTATGACCATATTAACGGTCTGGAACAAACCCTGAACGCCACCGATGCACAACTTCACCTACTTGATGAGGAAGCACGTTTCTGGGGAACCGAGCTTAGTAAACCCAGCCTGCACCACGGTGGTGACACAATCAGGCTGGGCGATAGCAGTATTCAGGTTCTGCATACCCCGGGACACACACCCGGCTCGGCCTGTTTTTATATCGGCAATGACCTGATTGCTGGCGACACTCTGTTTGTTTTTGGCTGCGGACGCTGTGATCTGGCTGGTGGTGACCCGGAGCAGATGTTTCATACCCTGAATAAAATCAGGACCAGCTTACCGGCAAATACCATTGTGCACCCAGGGCACAACTACGCGCCACAATCACCCATTTCAACGCTACGGGAGCAATGTGAGGGCAATCCTTTTCTCCATTTTGAACATTGTGCAGATTTTAAAAAATATCGGATGCAGATACATGATAGAACCCGTGATACACCATACGGCTGGGTCAGCAAGGCTGACACACTGACCACACTGGCTCAATTTCCAGACTGAAGTAAACAAAGCAACCCGGGAAGTCGCTGACTGGCATCAGTCTTCCTCAATCTGCAGCCCCTTCATATGGGTCTCATTAATACGTTTAAGCAAATATTTAAATGGCAGCATCGCTTCATGCTGTTTCTCAATAATTGCAACAAACGGTAGTTCTCCTGTAGCGAACTGATAACTACCGTCTTTCATGGACTCATACAGCGTTTTTAACTGTGCATCAAGCTGATCGACAAATTCCATTGCGGACGACATATCGTCGTAGTCAAATTCAATGGCCTGTTTTAAGTCAAAGGTATCATCAATTGCCTGCTCAATCATATCGACATATTCCTCAGTTGAGCGCGCCCGTACAATTTTATTATTGCTTAACATTTCTGCCTCTTTATTGCGTATTTATCTCGATTACGTACCATTATTTCTCGTGTTCCATAACAATCGGTTTTTCCCGATGTGCCAGTAACTGCTCTTCTGCCAGTAACTGATTATCTGCAAACATAACCTTGATTACAGCGGCATCATCTTCTGCCTGTGCCGCACGCTGCGCATTGGCAAATATTTTAGCCTCACGAAATTTCTCGAACTGGTTGATCAACTCAAGATTCTTAACCAGTTCCATTCCTTCTGGTGAGGTCATTTTGTAAACATAATATGGCATAATACAACCTTCTCTTCGAGTTGTTGTCGGTTAATAAAACGACCAGCACTTACCAAATAGAGGAACAACCTTACCCTCAGCACTGAACTGTGTGATTATACTACCGCCTTACGGGCTCGAAAACACCACATTATGAGTACAGAATATCATTCAAAAGAACACGAAATCCTTGCCACTATCCGCAGGGTCCTTTCTAATGTAGTCAAAGATACCACTCCGCCGCCAAATCGGCCTCACGTACTAAGACCGGGCACAATAGAAGACCTCAAACACTGCTTTATGCTTATTACAGCGCGCGAAAAGGAGATTATTGACGCGGCTGGCGGCGCTGGCATGGATAAACGTCCACGCTACACAGACGAACCCAAAACCTCTCAGACGGTACAGTTTAACGTTGTCAGAAATGATGACCAGACCGACGACCAGACCACTGATACATAAAATAATATTTACCGACAAACCTCATACAGCAAAATATGTTTTGCACATTCATTACTGTATCTCACTGTTTTCAACTACACTTCTTACTGTGATTAACCAGCAGGAATCCGTATAATGAGTGAGCCACTGTTTAATATTGTCTTTTTTGGCATTGTACAGACAGGAAAAGACCGGGATACCGCCATAGAAAACATGGCAAAGCTGTTTCATACGGATATTGATCGGATAAAACCGTATTTCAGTGGTGGGCGTAAAGTTATCAAGGCAAACGTCGATACGCTAACCGCTGAAAAATATATTACCGTACTGGAAAATGCCGGTCTGGTAGTGAAGCAGGAGGGCGCTGTCGATAATACAGACCATAACCACGTCAAAACCTCGGCAAACAGTGGCAATACGGATCATATAGCGCAGAATGATACCGCTACGACCACACCAGCCTCTGGTGTATCTCTGGCACCACCCGGTGTGGATATTATCGAGAACCCGATGCCGATCATACCGCAGAAAATCGCTGACTTCAGCTCCATTACCATGGCCGATACCGGTGTGGATATTATTGAGCACCCGAAAGAAAAATCTGCCGCACCTATCGCTGACTTCAGCAAGCTGACATTAGCAGAAAAAGAACCGTAAAGAAGCCCCACTATATCACCCGTTTAACAAAAACCCTTACTCACAGGTTGGTAACGCCCTGATATTTGCCGGTGCAAATTTAATATATTTCTGACAGTAACAGCGATGTTCACCTTTATCCCAGAGTTTTTTGCATAATCCAACCATTTTTGCCGTAATTTCATTACCAATCTCGGATTGTTTAACTTTACTGGCGGCAATAGCGGCAGCTTCCGCTTCACTCTGACGTTGCTGTTCGTGCTTACGTAATACATTTTCTTTTTTACGCTGAGCTTCCAGCTCCTGTTTTTTTCTTTCCTGCAATATTTTCAACTTATCCTGCTTTGCACGTTCATCGCTAACCAGTTGGGAGATACTGCTTCTTGCTTCCTTTTTAGCAACTACATCACCACAACTATATTCAACTGCTTTAATTTTTGTGTATTTAGCTGGTGGTCCAGCCCAGCACTTCTTCTGTATTTTTACGGGTTTTACTGTTGCAGCGACAGGTATTGGAACAACAGCTTTTTTCATCACGTGCGTGGATTCGCGTAACAATGTAGTTGTCATTGTCTTAAAGTCAGACAGGTCATAATTAAGTTTTATCATTGTACGATAGGGTCTTATCAGCAGGACGAGATGTCTGCCCCGTTCCAGGGCCGCCAGCATTGCCTTATCCAGATTGATAGTAAACATACCCTGATCTCCACTTATCAGGCAGATATCATCTTTTACCTCCAGCCCCTGCTGTAAAAAACGGTTTTGTCTTTCCTGATGGAGTAGACACCATCTGAATAACGGCTGTTGCTCGCCATCAATACGCATATCCACTACCGCCATCTGAGAAAAATGTATGGCATGCTGACCGGCAGCATCTTTGGTAATAACCAACTGTAACTGTGTTTTATTATAAATTAACTGAAAATATCGCCCTTCTTTACCTTTCGCTGTTTTAACAGCAGAATCATCTTTAATATTCCAGCTCACATCGCTACCAATATCAATAACTTCCTTCTTTTCAAAGGGGTTATTTAATGCATACACTGGGGAACTAACTAGGACGAAAAAAATTATGGACAAAATCCAACGTATAATCATAGAGTTACCATTTAAATCTTTTTATAACTTTTGTGAAATGAGTACCGGATAAACAGCCTGTCTATATCACAGCCAGCAAATTGACTCTAATTGTCCAATATTTATAGCACAATTTTAAAAAAATGCCGAACACCGACTATTTTGTCATATTACATCCACCATCAGGAACAGGTAGAATAAGCACCATGATAACGATTATCCTTAATGGTGAGACACTCCGCTTTGAAACAGCAACAACGGTAGCAATGCTGGTGCATCAGCTTGAACTGCGCAATAAACGACTGGCGGTTGAAATTAACCAGCAGATTGTACCTGCAAGCACCTATGCCAGTCATCCGCTACAGGATAATGACCGGGTAGAAATTGTTCAGGCAATTGGCGGTGGTTAATCCGAATATTTCATGATAACGCTTATTTTTTAATATAAGGTCATGCTACTAATCATACATACTAATCCTATAGTATATTAGAGAAATACGCTATACACCCAACAGCGCTATACAGTTTTTTGGAAAAATCCTGTATTACCATGAAATGTTCGGGTTAATTACCGAGAAAACCAGAGATCCCATAGTAATTACGTAGCAACAGTGAATAATTTGCATCATTATGCTGTGACATATATTCAGAAAATCAGGTAAAATTTACCTTTTCCCTGACATTGTATTGTATTAGCATTATGACGAGCCATTCTTCTGCAACACCAGACACCAGTGACCACAACGCATTAACTATAGACACACCATTGACTATTGCTGGCAGGGATTATTGCTCACGCCTGCTGGTTGGTACTGGTAAATATAAGGACAACCAGGAAACAGTGGCCGCGCTGGAAGCCAGTGGCGCCGAAATTATCACCATAGCCATTCGTCGTACAAATATCGGCCAGCACCCCGATGAACCAAATCTGCTAGACGTATTACCGATAGATAAATACACACTGCTGCCCAACACGGCAGGCTGCTACAATATCGATGATGCCGTGCGTACCTGCCAACTGGCAAGGGAACTATTAGATGGCCATAAGCTGGTAAAACTGGAAGTGCTTGCAGATGAGAAAACTCTATTCCCGAATGTAATAGAAACCATAAAAGCGGCAGAAATTCTGGTTAAAGATGGCTTTGAGGTAATGGTTTATACCAATGATGACCCATTAATCGCCCGTGAGCTGGAAACCATTGGCTGCGTTGCCGTGATGCCGCTGGCTGCCCCCATCGGCTCCGGGCTGGGCATCCGCAATCCCTACAATATACTGACCATTATCGAAAATGCCAGTATTCCGGTATTAGTGGACGCTGGCGTGGGCACGGCCTCTGATGCAGCGATTGCGATGGAACTGGGCTGCGATGGCATCCTCATGAACACTGCCATCGCAGCAGCAAAAAACCCGGTATTAATGGCTTCAGCCATGAGCAGGGCAACGCAGGCCGGACGTGAAGCTTACTTTGCCGGACGCATGCCCAAAAAACGTTTTGCCTCAGCATCTTCGCCATTAGACGGCCTGTTTTTCTAACATTACCACAATCTATACCGCTATCCGCACGGGTACCTGTACTTGAGCAACATACAACCGCCCGTCCCTCAACGTCGTATTCGAAGTTTTATCCTGCGCCAGGGACGCTATACGGCAGCACAGAAAAATGCCCTTGCTAAACACTGGCAGGCATTCGGTATTGAATATCAGCATCAGAAACTGGATTTCACCCGACTTTTTGGACGAAAATCTGAAATAACGCTGGAAATCGGTTTTGGTAACGGGGAATCTTTATTACAACAGGCGATACAATTTCCCCAAATGGATTTTATTGGTATCGAAGTTCATGGCCCTGGCATCGGCCATTTACTGCATCGTATTATTGAACACGAACTGACCAATATCCGAATTATCCGCCACGATGCGGTAGAGGTATTAAAACATCAGATAAATGATAACAGTCTTGCCCGTATACAGATATTCTTCCCTGACCCCTGGCATAAAAGACGTCACCATAAACGCCGTCTGGTACAACCGGAATTTGCCCATCTGGTACATGACAAACTCACCTGCGGTGGCCGTCTGCATATAGCAACAGACTGGCATAACTACGCACAGCAAATGTTGTCTGTACTGGATGATACACCGGGCTTGCATAACCCTGAGGGCGAAGGTAACTATGCTGGTGACCGTGGTGCACGCACCGAAACCAGATTTGAACGCCGTGGTAAAAAGCTTGGTCACGGTGTCTGGGATATTACCTATACCAAACAGATCCATAGCACTAAGGGGAACGGTAAATAGATGCTATAAGATTGCCTTCCCATTGATTAATCTCAACAAACTACCCGCAGCATACTGATAAAATTGCACGGTACTGGTATACCGAAAAATGGCAAATTACACAGATGGCATATAAAGGAATCTGCACGATAGTTCAGAACACGATACAATACGTGCGAATTTTTAACACTTAAACAGAATGTGGGCGTAAAGGAGGTAATCAAACCCGAGTCGCACGCAAACCAGACAGAATTTATACTCAGGAGGACTTCTAATGTCTAAAAAACACCCTATCGTTGCTGTAACCGGTTCATCAGGTGCAGGCACATCTACCGTTAAACATGCTTTTGAACATATTTTTATTCGTGAAAACATCAACCCGGCTATTATTGAGGGGGACAGTTTCCATCGCTACGACCGCGCTGCCATGAAAAAAGTGATGGCAGAGGAAGAGGAAAAAGGTAACAAAAACTTCAGCCACTTCGGTGAAGAAGCGAATGAATTTGAAAAACTGGAGACTTTGTTCAAAAGCTATGCAGAAACCGGCATGGGTAAAAAACGTCTGTATTTACATAGCGAGGAAGAGGCCGCCGTTTACCCCGGTCTTCATCCCGGTCAGTTTACACCATGGGAAGATGTGCCGACACAGACTGATATTCTGTTCTATGAGGGCCTGCATGGTGGTGTCGTTACAAAAACAGCAAATGTTGCTTCTCATGTAGACTTACTGGTGGGTGTGGTTCCTTCTGTAAACTTGGAGTGGATCCAAAAAATTCACCGCGATAATGCTGAACGTGGTTACCCTGAAGAGGTCATCGTTGATACCATTCTGCGCCGTATGGATGATTATGTTCATTATATTACCCCGCAGTTTTCACGTACGGATATCAACTTTCAGCGTATCGCCACCGTTGACACCTCTAATCCATTTATTGCCCGTGATATTCCCACACCGGATGAAAGCTTTGTGGTGATTCGTTTTAGAAACATGTATAAATTTGACACCAACTTCCCTTATCTGCTTAGTATGATACCCAACTCGTTTATGTCACGGCGCAACACCATTGTGATCCCCGGGGGTAAAATGGGTTTTGCAATGGAACTACTTCTCACCCCGATTATTCACCAGATGATTGCGGAAAAAGGCTAGGAAAGACCTGAGCAAACACAAAAAAAGGCTGGGGTATCAACCGGCCTTTTTTTATGTATTATATTTATCGGTATGATAACTCCACTGATTGATACCCATTGCCATCTGGATTTTGACTGTTTTGATAGTGACCGGCAGAAAATAATCGCTCGCGCCCACGCCAGCCATGTTGAAAAAATCATTATCCCCGCAACACAAAAAAAATTCTGGCCGCGAATAAAACAGCTTTGTCAGCCACAAACAGACCTTTATGCCTGCTATGGCCTGCATCCGTACTGGATAAGCCAACATACACAGCAGGATCTGACTGAACTTGAAAAAATGCTGGCTGAAAGTGACTGTGTCGCCGTTGGTGAATGTGGTCTAGATTTTCGCCCTGGACAGGCAGACAGATTATTACAGCAAAATATTTTTGAAAGCCAACTTTCTATCGCGCAGAAAATGGCGCTGCCTGTTGTCATCCACTGCGTTCATGCCACGGAAGTTATTATTAAAACGCTGAAACAATATCCAGCTCTGGGCGGCATGATACACAGCTATTCAGGCAGCCCCGAGCAGGCAGTTCAGTTGATTGATATGGGGTTTTACCTCAGTATCGGTGGCATCATCACTTACAAACGTGCCAGCAAGTTACGTTCTGTCGTCAGTAGAATTCCTTTAACCGCATTATTACTGGAAACAGATGCTCCAGATCAACCGGACCAGTCACACAGAAATGGACGCAATGAGCCAGCTTATTTAACAACCACGCTGCAAGCCATCGCAAAAATAAGAAAGGAAGATATCGAACACATTGCACAGCAAACAACACAGAACGCAAAAAATCTGTTCAATATATGAAATTTTCACACACGGACAAATAGTTACTGGGACATATTGATTATGAAACAATCAACGTTTCTTCCAGTAGTTGCGTCATAGCCTCAATGGTTATTGGAGGACTAAAAAAATACCCCTGTATTAGCTGACAGGCATGCTTGTGCAGAAAATCCAGCTGTTGTTGAGTTTCAACCCCTTCTGCGACAATATTCAGTTTAAGACTATGAGCCATTGCGATAATTGCCGATGTAATTACCATATCATCGGGGCTTTTAATAATATCTTTGATAAAAGACCGATCTATTTTCAGGGTGTTTATACCAAATCGCTGTAAATAACTTAAAGATGAATGACCCGTACCGAAGTCATCAATGGCTATTCTGAACCCATAACTACCTAGCCTGCTAATATTTTCAATGGTCGTTTTCTGTTTATCCATTAGAATATCTTCTGTTATTTCCAGCTCAAGCTGTTTTGCAGAAATTTTGTATTGTTCAACCAGACTAACTATCCGATGATAAAAATTCTGCTTATGAAATTGACGAACAGATATATTGATAGATACAATGATATCGGTATAACCCGACTGTATCCAGTCTTTTAACTGTGAACAGGCTCTTTCCAGTACCCAGTCACCCACATCAATAATAAGGCCAGTTTCCTCCAGCACAGGAATAAATTCGGCAGGTAAGATCAGGCCATGCTCGGGATGCTGCCAGCGCAGCAACACCTCAACACCCGTTATCCTATGGCTCTGCGTATCAACCCATGGCTGATAATAAAGAATAAACTCATTTTTTTCCAGCGCAGTACGCAGGCTATCTTCCATTACCAGGCGCTGTATCGCTCGCGCACTCATATCTTTTGAATAAAACTGGTAATTATTCTTGCCCATATCCTTGGCGCGGTACATAGCAATATCCGCATTTTTTAGCAACGAACCGGTATCTTCACCATCATCTGGGAAAAGACTGATACCAATGCTGGCAGTTGTATAGAGGCTGTGACCATCAATTATGGCGGGTTTTTCAAGGCAGGTGAGCGTTTTCTGGGCAACTTGTGTAATATCATTTTCCGAACCGATTTTATCGACCAATACTGCAAACTCATCACCACCCAGGCGGGCAATACTGTCATCTTCACGAATTGATTTTTTCAATCGGCGGGCAATTTCAATTAACAGTTTGTCTCCAATAATATGCCCTAATGTATCATTAATATTTTTAAAGCGATCAAGATCAAAAAACAAAATCGCGATACGTTCATGACTACGCCGAGCATGCGCCAACGAACGCTTGATCCGATCCATAAACAGCACACGGTTGGGTAAGCCCGTCAGAGCATCATGGTGGGCAATATGTTGCAGACGTTTTTCATTTTCCATCCGTCTACTGATATCGCGTCCCGTTGCAATAAAATGGGTAATTTCGCCCTTTTCATTTTTTAACGGGGTAATGGTTTCATCCTGATAGAAAACACTGTCATCACGTTTTTTGTTGACCAGTACCTCAGTAAAGACCTTACCAGCAAGTACGGTAGCCCACATTTTTTTATAAAATACTCTATCATGATGGCCTGAATTTAGAATACTCGGTTTCCTGCCAATTATTTCCTGCTTACAGTAACCCGTCGTTTTTTCGAACATAGGGTTAACATATTCGATAATACCTTCCTTGTCGGTTATCATCACCATATCTGCCGTTTGTTCCAGCGCACGGGACATTTTTCGCATTTGCAGGTTATCAAGATACAGTTGGGTTATATCACGCGCGACCCCTTCTGTACCAAGAACCCCACCCTGTTCATCATAATAATATTGCACATTTGCCGACATCCATACATTATGGCCATCTTTATGGTGGAGTGCCGCTGTAAAATTATATACCTTGCCATTATTGTCATTCAAAGCCTGTAATAATTTGCTGCGATCTTCTAAATTAACATATAGATCAATGAGTTGCATACCAATAATATCATCAACCTCATATCCAAGAACCGCACTGGCTGACGGGGAAACCATCGTCAATAAACCATCACAATCTGCCCGATAATATACATCCTGCATATTTTCCAGTATGGATGAAAGTTTTTTCTGGGATGCTTTTATCTCTTTTTCATGACAACGGTATTCAATATGTGAGGCAAGTCGCTGTGCAAACAGTTTAAGTATAGACTTTGCCCAATACCCCATATGCAGGGGTTTTGTACTCATTACCGCAATCAGGCCAATTTTCTTACCGGAAGGCGTTATCAATGGTGCGCCGTAATAACTATCTATTTCCATCCTGGCAAGAACCTCGTCTTTAGGGTAAAGCCGCGCAGCATTTTCCGCTACAATTTCCATGCGACCGTTAAGAACATCCGCGCAGGGCGTATTTTCCAGTGAATATTCAAAGTTCTTGCCAAAACCATCTCCCATCCATATTGCCTGCAATGCAATCTTGTCTTCACAACCCTCAGCAAATAATCCCAGGAAGGCATAGCGGGTGTTATAAGCACGCGCAAGGTTATACACCATATCTTTAAAAAATGAATCCATATTATCCTGAGCAGAAAATCCGGACAGTATATTTAATGCATTTTCAACATATTTACGTTCCGATATATCCTGGACAGTACCGATAACCTTGCTTCGTTTATTTTTTATATCAATATGTAGCTTTGCTTCACTATGTAAAATACTTTCACTGCCGTCAGGTTTGATAATACGATAGTCAATATCATAAAGACCACCATGCTGGAGTTCTTCCCTGGCCTCTCTAACTATCGGTACATCACGCGGATGCACAAAGCTGATAAATGAATCAAACCCCGGACGGGTCCGTTGCGGAGTTGTACCAAGTAGTCGATAGGTTTCTTCCGACCAGTAGGTATTACCGGTATCAAGCTCATATTCAAAGAATCCAAGATGGGCAATACTTTGTGCCTCCATTAGCTTCAGGCGTATATTTTCATTTTCCAGCTCCTGATTTTTTCTGTCGGTTATATCTGTTACCACACCGATATAACCGGTAATTTTACCGCTATCGTCTTTTTCCGTCGTAGCCCTGCCCATCATCCAGGTGACTTTATTTTGAGAATTTAAAAACCGGTATTCCAGCTTGAAATCACTTCGCTGCCTCACCGCATTCGTCCAGGTTTCCAGAACAGAGGAACGATCATCTGGATGAACAGCATTTATCCAGCCGTTACTCGATGCTTGCTCCAGAGTTAAGCCTGAATACTGACACCACCGATCATTAACATAAATACACTGCCCTTTGCTATCGGTACGAAATATACCCACAGGAGAAATATTGCTCAGATTATATCGCTGGCTCTGACTATTTTGCAGTGCCTGTTCAGTTTCCGACTGTCTGATAAGGGATGACTTACGCTCAAGTTCCAGCGCAATGCGTTGTCCAAAAATACGCAGTAGATCTACACTTTGCTGATTGAGTTTATGGTGTTTTTCATCCAGCAGACAAATAGTCGAGATAACCTTGCCGGCACTATCCATAGTGGGAGCACCATAATAGAAAAATACTTTTTTCTGTTTAAGAAAATTAACCTGTGGAAAAAGATCTGCAAGCTGATTAAAAAACCGTTCCTGTTTTCCCTTTTTTACCACCGCACGGGGAGTAACGGCCAGTGGTACATGACCCAGATCCGTCTGTAATACACCATCAATATGTACACATAGAAAATACAGTTTCTGATCTTTTATTTCGCTAAGGATCACAACACGAACAGTAAAGAACTCTGCAATCATGGCAGCAATCTGCTGAATAATTTCACCGGGGTCACCTGACAACAGCAGGCTTAGCTCATAAAGCTTTCTCAGTTTTTTTTCAGTATCTGCCATGTTTTATCCTTTTTCAGTACCAGGCTCCATCTTTCCAGGTGCGCCACGGTAATCTTCGGTACACAGAGACAAGTATAGACAGGAGAGATACTAGTTGCTATAAATAAATGGACTTATTTTATCCGTATAAACTCTGCGCCGAATGATACCACTTCAGACAATTTTCATATCACACAGACCTTCTTTCCAGTCACCGACAAACTGTTCGATAGAATGGATAAAGTCGACATCATGCTGTTTTTTATTGATCGTACAATGAATGGTAATCTGCCTGTTACTTTCATCAAGCGTAACTGTCCATGCCAGCGCATTGGGACAATGTGGTAGTGAAAAACGTACGCCATATTCAAGCTCCTCCCGATGAACTATAAATTCCCCCCAGACGCAGTAAATAATGCCGTTATCAACATGATCGGCAATCACCGTATTGATAGAGCGGCACAGCTCGGGCAACCTTGCGATAGATAGCAGCCTGACCAGTTGCTTATTCTTCAAGGTTACTTTTCTGACTTCAGCATAAAATTCCACGTATTAGCACCACTCTACATTTCAGCAACCACAATAACATTACAACTTAAATGGTTATAGGGCAGTAAATAAAACTACACCGCTGTTTTCTTTTTCCGAGCGTAGTATTGTACCGAATCCTGACTATAATAAATAAGGCAGGCTATGACCAGACGGTGGATACAGACACATCCCCGACAGCCACTTATTATCAGGACCACCATGTCAGATAAATCACCATTAACAGATGATGCCCAGTTCTATTCTGAGCTCATGCGTGCCTACTTTAATAGCACTCAGGATGCTATTTTTGTACTGTGTGATGAAATGAAGTTTCTTACCTGCAATAAAACCACAGAACATTGGCTTGGTCAGACAGAACAGGAACTCACTCTGCACAACAAACGTATACCGTTTACACAGCTTCTAGGAAAAAAACTCAATAATACCAAATTCACTAAACTTTTTTATAGCACATTACAGGGCCATGCCACTTCGCTGGAAATGCAAATTAGCCCATCACGGGGAAAACAACGCTGGATTGAGATCAATCTTTCACGTGTTGATGTTGAAAACGGTGACATGGTTATTGCTATTGCACGTGATATTACTGAACGTAAGAAACATCTGGCCACTATTGAATATCAGTCCTATCACGACCAGCTTACCAGATTGCCTAATCGAACATTTATTATCGAATACCTGAAGGAATACCAGAATATTTTCGATAAACAGTCACAGAAACTGGTGCTACTGGTTGTAAATATTGATGATTTTAAGGAAATCAATAAAAGTCTGGGGCATAAATTTGGTGACCTCGTTCTACAGGAGGTGGCAAAACGTTTAGGCAGACTTAGCGGTGCCACTTCCAGCGAACTGGTTGTCCGATATAGTGATGATAAATTTATTATTGCCCTGCCTAATACCGAACTTCCACAGTCATGGATCACCGCACAGATGGTTCGGCAGATTATTTCACAGTCCATTCTTATTGGAGAGAAAAAAATAAGCCTGGACTGTACTATTGGCATAGCTTCCTTACCTACACATACTGACGATAGCGACCAACTAATACAGCTTGCTGAAGCTGCAATGTATAGCGCCAAATCTCAAAAGCTGGGGATCAGCACTTATAGCCCCGAGTTGACTGACTCATCGGTAGAACGTCTACAACTGGCCAGTGATTTACGTGAAGCGCTGAAAAAAGGCCAGATCAACGTATATTACCAACCCATCATTAATATGCGGACGAAATCACTGCATATTGAAACACTGGCAAGGTGGTATCATCCGCACCGCGGTATGCTTTCACCCGATACATTCATTCCACTCGCCGAGGAAACGGGCAATATTCATAAACTGACATCAAGGGTCATGGAAGTGGCATTACATGATTGCGCCGCAGCACTTAGCCAGCATACCATAGAAAGTATTTCTATTAATATTTCACCATATTGTCTGATTAACCCGAAACTTCCCGTTGAAATTAATGCCTGTCTTAAAAAATATGCCATCAAACCCGAGTCAATCATGCTTGAAATAACCGAGTCGGCAATGATGTCAAACTTACCAACAGCGCAGGAAACAATCGAATTATTACATAATCAGGGGATGGCATTTTCCATTGACGACTTTGGCACCGGCTATTCATCCCTGTCAAAATTGAAATCTATGCCATTGAAAGAATTAAAAATTGATAAATTGTTTATCAGTGATATCAATCAATGTGAAAACGATGCTGCCATCACCAATGCGGCAATACAGATGGCACACGGTCTGGGGCTGTCTGTTGTCGCGGAAGGGATCGAAAGCGAGGAAATATGGAACCGACTCCGGCAAATGGGTTGTGATTATGGTCAGGGCTTCTGGATAGCAAAACCCATGGATATTAATAAGTTACGCTTATGGATTAACCGCTATCACGCCGTACCAAAATCATCCTCCACAACAGATGTTCTACTTAAGTAAGGCACGTCGGCTACGGCTTACTACCTGCAGAAATAGAAATCACTTCCTGTTCCAGTGTGAAGGGTCATTGATCTGCCGCATAGCCATTTCTATCCAGTCATGTGCTTCTGTCAGTATCTGCTCTGCTTTTTTATTTTTCGAATCAATTAAAGGACCAATACGAACACTAATCGTGCCCGGCCATTTAATAAAGCTATGTCGGGGCCAGAACTCACCAGCATTATGCGCAACGGGCAACACCGGATAACCACTCCTTTCAGCTAGCAGTGCACCACCGATTTTATATTTTCGCTCCACTCCGGGTGCGGTTCTGGTTCCCTCCGGAAACATGATTATCCATTTACCCTGTTGCAATTTTTTTATGCCTTTACTCACCAGTTGATTAACCGCTTTTCTACCTGACCCGCGATTAATGGATATTGGATCAGACAGAGCTAACGCCCAGCCAAATATCGGAACAAACATTAACTCACGTTTAAAAACCCATCGGCCGTATGGAATCATGGTATGCAGACCCATTGTTTCCCAGGTAGATTGATGCTTGCACAATACGATTGCATTTTGCTGACCGACATACTCTTTACCTTCAACAACATAATCCAGATTACAGATAACTTTTAATAACCACAGATTAGAAACAGCCCATAATTTTGCAATCCATAAACGAAAAGAAGATGGGGTAAAAAATAACACGGTAACAAGTAAACCAAAAATAGTTGTCGTCAGCAGAAATCCCAGCCAGAAAAGAATAGAACGAAGATATAGCTGGAAGTAGCCGGGGATTTTTTTATGCACTTTTTCAGACACTTGCTTATTTTTTTCCCGTGTAGATACTACCGTCAAGAATGGCATCCACCGCACTCGATAGATCGTCATAAACCGGTACGTCCACATTGCATTCGGCTTTTAGAATCATCTCCGCTTTTTCCCCTTTTCCAGTTCGTACAAGCAGGGGGTTTGCCTCTGAGGCGTACGCTGCCTTCATATCACCCACCGTATCACCAATAAAAAAAATATTACTGAGTGAAACATTAAATCGCTGGCCGATTTCCAGCAACATTGCTGGTTTTGGTTTACGACAGTGACAACCATCATCCGGTTTATGCGGGCAGAAAAAAACCGCATCAATACGCCCGCCCTCCCGTTCCAGAAGATCATCCATTTTTATGTGCATAGCGGTTAATGATTCAAGACTAAAATAACCCCGCCCAATACCTGACTGATTGCTGGCAATCGTAACAATATAACCCGCATGATTCAGACGTGCGATGGCTGCAAGGCTACCATCAATCGGCGTCCACTCATCTGGACTTTTAATATAGGCATCAGAATCATGGTTAATAACACCGTCACGATCCAGAATAATAAGATTACTTTGCATAGCCATCATTACCCTCAGGTCTGATGCAGGCGGGAAAGATCGGCAACACGCAGGAACAGTGTATGCATACTATTTAACAGGGCAATACGGTTTTTCCTGATTTTCTCCTCTTCAACGATTACCATAACTGTATCGAAAAAGTTATCTACCGGTTCACGCAATACCGATAACTGTTTTAAAGCTGAGGCATAATCACCTGCATCAAACAATGCAGTTACCTTTTCTTCCAGTATTTTTAACTGCGCATAAAGGGCTTTTTCCGCTTTCTCCTCAAGCAGCGCTTCATCTACTCCCTTTACACTGGAAATCACTGTTTTTTCCAGCACCGATTTTTTCAGTATATTTCCCACACGCTTATTTGCCGCAGCCAGACTGACCGCTTCAGGTAATGCCCGAAACAGGGTTACTGCTTTTATGCGTCGATCAAAATCAAGCGGTCGTACGGGTTTCAATGCAACCACCGCCTCAAATACATCCAGTGGTATATCACGGTCGAGATAATACGCCCGCAGGCGGTCAATCATATAGTCGAATACATCCTTCTCAACTTTTGATGCATCCACCTTATCAGCCAGTAACATGGCGGCTTGATGAATTATTATGACGAGATCCAGATCCAGACCACGCTCAATAATCGTACGTAAAATACCCAGTGATGCACGCCGCAGGGCATACGGGTCTTTTACCCCGGTTGGTTTCTGCCCAATGGCAAAAATACCCACCAGGGTATCCAGTTTGTCACTAATTGAAAGAATCTGCCCGGTTGCTGTGGCGGCCGTATTATCACTGGCACCGCGTGGTTTATATTGTTCATCTATAGCAATGGCAACTTCCTCTGGTTCACCACCAACCTCAGCATAACGTTTTCCCATCACCCCCTGTAGCGAAGCAAACTCACCAACCATTTCGGTCATTAAGTCGCATTTGCTTAATACGGCAGCCCGTTTAGCGTAAGCAACATTCGCTTCCAGCATGGTGGCAATTTTTTCCGCCAGGGTGCTAACGCGCCGGGTTTTGTCGGCAATAGTACCCAGCTTTTTCTGAAACACCACATTTTCCAGTGATGCCGCAAAGGCTTCCAGCGGCTGTTTCTGATCCTGTTCCCAGAAAAACCGGGCATCGGCCAGACGCGGACGAATAACACGCTCATTTCCTGCCCTGACTTTTTCCGGTGTCAGACTTGCAATATTGCTAATGGTAATAAAGTTATTTTTTAGCCTGCCATCACCATCCACTAGCGGAAAATATTTCTGATTATCCTGCATGGTTTTTATTAGTGCTTGTGCCGGTACCGATAAAAAAGCTGCTTCAAATTTACCTGCCACGGCAACCGGCCATTCATTTAAAGCCGTCACCTCCTCAAGTAAATCGCTGTCAATAACGGCTGTTCCACCCAGTTTCTCTGCATTTTCAAGTACCTGCTGTTTAATAAACTGCTGGCGCTGTTCAAAGTCTGCTAGCACATATCCCTTTGTGCGCAGTGCTTCCTGATAAGCCGCTGCGTGATCAAGTGTTACCGGTTCATGCGTGTGAAAGCGATGCCCGTGTGTGCATCTGGAACTGTTAATACCAAAAATTTCTGCCTCAATTACTTCACTGCCAAACATCAGTACAATCCAGTGTACCGGACGTACAAACTCCACCGTTTTATCCCCCCAGCGCATCCGCTTTGGGATTGGCAGACCGGCCAGTGACCGCGTGACAATATCGGCGATGAGCGCAGACAGAGGCTGGCCTTTTTCTACAGCACTAAACATCAGCCAGGTGCCTTTGTCGGTCTCCCGCTGCTGTAGTTGGTCTACCTCAACACCGCAGGAGCGGGCAAAACCCTGTGCTGCTTTAGTTGGATTACCCGCTTCATCAAAGGCGGCCTTTAATGCCGGTCCCTTGCGCTCAATATTACGTTCGGGCTGGCTATCCGCAATATTTTTTATCAATACAGCCAGTCGGCGCGGTGTAGCAAACGAGTCAAACTCGCTAACCTCAAAACCGGCTTTTTTCAGACCTGCAACGACACCATCAGTAAAGGCGGCAGACAGGCGCCGAAGGGCCTTCGGTGGCAACTCTTCGGTACCGATTTCAATGAGTAGATCATTTTTTACTTTAGCTTTCTGTTCAGACACAATTATTAACCGTTATTTTCCAGATTTCTGTCGGTTTTTCCAATGGGAAAACCGAGGGCTTCACGTGAATCATAATAGGCCTGTGCCACAGCACGTGATAAGGTTCGCACCCGCAGAATAAACCGCTGACGCTCTGTCACCGAAATAGCATGGCGGGCATCAAGCAGATTAAACATGTGTGAAGCTTTTAACACCTGTTCATACGCTGGTAATGGCAACCCCTGCTCAATCAGACGTCTGCTTTGCGCTTCGCAACCATCGAACCCCCTGAACAGGATTGCCGTATCCGCCTGCTCAAAATTATAGGCCGACATTTCCACTTCATTCTGATGAAAGATATCCCCGTAGGTCACAATACCCTGTGGTCCACGTGCCCAGACCAGATCAAACACACTTTCCTTTTCCTGCAGATACATCGCCAGACGCTCCAGTCCATAGGTGATTTCACCGCTTACCGGTCGACATTCCAGACCGCCTACCTGCTGAAAATAGGTAAACTGTGTCACTTCCATGCCATTTAACCAAACCTCCCAGCCCAGTCCCCAGGCACCCAGTGTCGGCGATTCCCAGTTATCTTCAACAAAACGTACATCGTGTTCCAGCAGATTAAAACCCAGCGCTTCCAGTGAGCCCAGATATAAATCCTGGATATTATCAGGAGAGGGTTTTAAGACCACCTGAAACTGATAATAATGTTGCAGACGATTGGGGTTTTCTCCATAGCGACCATCCGTTGGACGACGGCAGGGCTGTACATACGCCGCGCGCCAGGGCTCAGGACCTATCGCCCGTAGAAATGTTGCTGGATGAAACGTTCCGGCTCCCACTTCCATATCAAGTGGTTGCAATACCGCACACCCCTGTTTTTGCCAATAGTCCTGAACCGCAAAGATCAGCCCCTGAAATGTTGATACATCGTAAGCCATTTAGCCTGAATCCGTTGATATTTATAGCAGTAAGTTCTGCCTGATTCAAAACGCAAAGTATACCCTATGAGCCACCTGTAGATAGAGCATTCCCCAGAAATTATCCTTACATTTCTGCCAAAATAAAATTTAAGGATATGACGCTAACTGTCGTTATTATCTATAAGTATTATGAATAAACCTTAAAAACAAGCTATAAATAAATAAAATGCTCAAAAAATAATCAAATCTTCATAGCTGAGGCGAATGATATGAGCAAAAAGCTAATACTGGCATCTTCGGAGCTCGCTCAATGGCATGAACTGGTTTGTGCTGCCGAAGCCGATTATGGTTGCCATCTGGATGAAGCCATGCAGAGTTATCTGGTTTTTACTCTGATGCGTTTTATGAAAAAGCAGGATTTAAACACCCGTGCACTGGCACTGGACTACCTGCAAACACACGACCTGCCCAACAAAATGAAGCAGAAACAATTACGCGATGTCGGCGACCAGTGCCTGCTGGTTTCGGGACTCTATCCCAAACGAGCAGCAAAAAAACTGGTACGGGTCAGTTATTATGTGAATCTTGGTCGTAGTGCCTACCACCATTTAAGCGATTGTGCCCAGCAGGGTGTAGCAGAACTGTATCATCAGCTTGAAGAAACTTTTATTGTACTGATGGATCTGTTACAGACAATCCGCCAGTACAACACCCCGGTTATGCAGGCAATCGCAGCAATGGAACTATGGAGCGACACCGGTAGTAAGTTTGCCTACAATCAACTCGCATCTAATGCACTACCACTGCATGAAAATTTGATCCAGCAGCGGCGTAATCATTAAGCAAGTAAACCACTCCGCCGCAAGCGGACGAGGTATTAAAACAGAAACTTTCTTATAACTTTACGCGGTACAGCGTTGCAGCAAGCTGCGGGGAATTACCCCTAAAGAGATTTAATTAATTTTTTCCAGCTCGGCTACGTCCTGTTTAATATCCAGCTTTGATAATACGTTATACAGGGCAGCCTGCAATGCCTCTTCAATTACCGGATGATAAAATGGCATTTTCAGCATATCAAATACCGTCAGACCCTGCTCGATTGACCAGGTCAATAAATGCGCCAGATGTTCACCCCGCACACAACACATACTTGCCCCCAGTAACAGGCCATCCACTTTGCGTACATAAAGCCGCAGCAAACCACGGTTATTGCCAAGAATCAAGGCCCGACCGACCGGTGCAAAAGCAATTTCACCTATGGCTATCTCCGCTTCATTCAGACTTGATAAAGTAGCACCTACACTGGCTATATTCGGGTCACAAAAAGTGATGGCCAATGGTGTTTTGCGTTTAAATGCCTGCACACCATCATAGACCGCATTATATCCTGCTACTCGGCCCTCATGTCCGGCTTCATGCAACAGGGGGCGGTCAGCATTTACATCACCGGCAATAAATATTGGTAAATCACCCACCTGCATTGTCAACGGGTTATAGACAGGAATGCCCCGTTCATCCAGCGGCATACCGATTGCGGCCAGATTCAGAGATTCCAGATTGGGGCGACGTCCCAGGCTGGCAAGGATTTTTTCCACCACGACCGACTGCTCACCGGCACTAACACGAATACCACCATCCACTTTTTCCAATGTTGCACCAACGCCCAGCCATAACGGAAAGCCCTTACCAATAATTGTAATCGCCTGCTGATTCACCATAGCATCATCCAGCCGCGCAATATGTTTAAGCTGATCGATGCCTACCACCTCGACACCCAGACGATGTAATGACTGACCGATTTCCAGACCGATAGACCCCAGTCCGATTACTGCCATGGATGCCGGCAGACTCTCCATCTCAAAAAAATCATCGGTGGTCACTATATCATCAGCAAAATTCTGCCAAATTGCCGGAATAACAGGAGCGGAACCGGTCGCAATCACTATTTTTTTTGCCCGGATCTGCTCGCCATTCACTTCAAGCGTATCTATCGAGACAAATGTTGCATAGCCATCAATAAAATGGCTATCATCCAGTGCATCGGTTACTCCAAGTGTGCGCTCTACAAACATATCGCGCATATCCTGTACATGTTCCATGCTTGCAGGAATATCAACCGAAAGTTTTTCTCCGCCTTCAATCCCTTCGCGCGTAAAGAGTGTACGGCGATGAAAATCTTCTGCTATCTGAATCAGTACTTTTGATGGCATACAGCCTACCCGTGCACAGGTAGTTCCCAGCTCACCACCATTAATTAATACATAATTTTCGGTTTTACGTTTTACCTGCGACAGGGCAAACAAACCGGCACTGCCAGCACCAATAATGGCAACTTCTACTTCACGGATCATGATTATCCTCTTAAAATTCTGAAAATTTTGTGAACCCGAATAATAAGGGATTGTCGTAACCAAAACACCTTTAATTCAGAAAATAAATACAATGTGTACTTGACAGAATAAAAGATTTAACTTAGACTTATTCCAAGTTAATTTTTAGGTGTACACTCACACACCTTTTTTAGAACCATCTTAAATCTGGAGAAAATCATGGGATTAAAAGACAGTAAAACCGAACAGAACCTCAAAGATGCCTTTGCGGGTGAATCACAGGCTAATCGCCGCTACCTCTACTTTGCAGCCAAGGCTGATGTAGAAGGCTATAATGATATCTCAACGGTATTTCGCTCAACCGCAGAAGGGGAAACTGGTCATGCTCATGGCCACCTGGAGTACCTGGAAGAAACCGGTGATCCGGCTACCGGCCTGCCCATCGGAGGAACGAGCGATAATTTAAAATCAGCCATTGCCGGTGAAACTCACGAGTATACCGATATGTATCCCGGTATGGCGAAAACCGCACGCGATGAAAGTTTTGATGAAATTGCCGACTGGTTTGAAACTCTGGCAAAAGCAGAACGCTCTCATGCCAACCGTTTTCAGAAAGCCCTGGACGCTATGGAATAAAACGGGTTATTTCCAACGTCAAGGGGCCGACACAGGAGACAACCCTGTATCGGCCCTTTTTATTGCACAACAGATTAAATATATTGATATCATCACTGCTAATGGCTGTTAAAAATCGGCAGGAGAATAAATTATGCGTGAAGGCAATTTAGAGGCCCCGACCCGGCATCCTTTAGGTCAGGAGACAGATGCATTCTGGGATGAGGAGCAACTGTTTAATGAACTTGAACGAGTTTTTGATATCTGCCACGGTTGCCGTCGCTGTGTCAGTCTATGCGGTGCCTTCCCTACACTGTTTGACCTGATTGACGAATCAGATACCATGGAAGTTGATGGTGTGAAGAAAACCGACTACTGGACGGTCATCGATGACTGTTATCTGTGTGATCTGTGTTACCTCACCAAATGTCCCTATGTCCCGCCCCATGAATGGAATGTGGATTTCCCTCACCTGATGCTGCGCGCCAAAGCGGTAAAATATAAAAACGGGAAAACAAAAATACGCGACAAACTTATCACCTCAACCGATATATTAGGGCAATTTGCCAGCATTCCGGTTATTACCCAGACAGTTAACGCCATAAATAAAAATAGTCTGACACGCAAAATCATGGACAAAACCCTGGGCATTCACCCTGATGCATTATTACCGCCTTACCAGTCACGTACATTAATGAAACGTGATAGCCAACGCGAACCGGCCAGCGTTACCATAGAACCGACTAAAACAACCAGTGGTAAGGTTGCTTTATTTACTACCTGTTACGCTAACTATAATGAACCGGAAATTGGCGAAGACCTGATTCGCGTCTTCGAGCATAATAATATCCCGGTACTACTGGTACACGACACCCATTGCTGCGGTATGCCTAAACTTGAACTCGGTGATCTTGATCGGGTACGTCAGCTAAAAGATCACAACATTGCCATATTGTCCCGACTGGTCGATGATGGCTGGGATATTATTACCCCGGTGCCATCCTGTACGCTTATGTTCAAACAGGAACTCCCACTGATGTTCCCGCAGGATCAATCAGTACAGAAAGTTATGCGCGCCATGTTTGATCCATTTGAATATCTGATGCTTCGTCACAAAGATGGTAAACTCAATACCGAATTTAAACGATCACTGGGTAAGATTGCTTATCACGTTGCCTGTCACCAACGGGTACAGAAGATCGGCATGAAAACCCGTGATGTACTAAACCTGATTCAGGATACAGAGGTTCTGCCTGTTGAGCGCTGCTCCGGCCACGATGGTACTTACACTTTCAAAAGTGAATTTCACCACACGGCGATGAAAATCTGCCGACCAGTGGTTAATAAAGTTAAACAGGCAAAGGCCGATTTCTATACCAGTGACTGTGCGATGGCCGGCCATCACATTGAAGCCGGGCTGGCTGATGGTAGTAAACCGGTACACCCGATCTCACTGATACGCATGGCCTATGGTCTGTAAAATTTTCTCCCGCATTCGGTACAGGAAAACATGACGACAATAAATAATAAATTAACACGTGACGACCTCTATAGTCTGGAAAAATATGCAGAAATACGCGATGACTTCCGCAGAAAACTTATTGTCCATAAAGAGAATCGTCGTATCGAACTGGGGGAGCACCTGTTGTTACTGTTTGAAGACAGGCTGATTATGCAATATCAGGTTCAGGAGATGCTAAAAGCCGAAAAAATCTTCGAGGTGGAAGCCATTGAGGAAGAACTGGCCGCATACAACCCGCTTATTCCTGACGGGAATAACTGGAAAGTCACCATGATGATCCAGTATACCGATATCGAACAGCGCCAGTATATGCTGACACGGCTTATCGGTATTGAAACACAGGTATGGATAAAAATTGATGATTTTGAGCGTGTTTTTGCGATTGCGGATGAAGATCTGGAAAGAGATACACAGGAAAAAACCTCAGCCGTTCATTTTCTACGTTTTGAACTCAACCCTGAAATGGTGACGGCCGCCAAAGCTGGAGCAACAATTTCAGCTGGTGTTGTGCATGAAAATTATTCTCACCGTATTGACCAACTACCGGATAATATTGCGGACTCACTCAGACAGGATTTACACTAATACCGATACACAACCACAAGCCCATATCCAGCAATAAACACACATACCACTGGACTTTGACAGGTAACATTTAATTCCAGGCCGAACACCTGGACTCAGGCGGCGGAACGGGATGATACTTTGACAACCACATCAGTATTAATAACACTCATACCATCGGGTATTGCAGTGTCACTCACCATGCCAATGCCAATGTCAATATCGTAAATATCACTTAGCTCGCCCGTATCAACATTATATAAGTGGTGATGATTACTTGTATTTGTGTCGTAAAATACACGCTCACGATCAACCAGGACTTCACGCACAACGCCTTTCTGAGCAAACAGTCCCATCGTGTTATAAACCGTGGCCCGGGAAACACGATTGCCCGCCGCCTTAACACCATCGAGAATTTTATCTGCTGACAGGTGCTGGGGTGCCTGAAACAGGAACTCGGCGATTTCTACACGTTGACGGGTAGGAGAAATACGGTAGTGTTGAAGCATTTCAACCACATTACTACGATCCAGAGGGAAACTAACATCAAATTTTTTCATGGGTGTATTATAACCAATAATCCCAGGAATGTAACAAAAAACCTGCGATTTTGTCAGATGGAAATCCTCACCCCCGATATTCAGTGGTAAACTTACGCCATTCTTAACAATCATATAAAAATTTCATTATGGCATGGTGGGGAACGGTAATAGGCGGAGCGCTCGGGTGGATGTTTGGCGGACCCCTGGGTGCAATTCTAGGCGCCGCACTGGGTGGCAATTTTGACCGTGGTATTTCACTGGGCGATCATATTGATAGAAATTCATTGTTCAGCCCCGGTGAACAGGAACGGGTGCAGGCTGCCTTCTTCACTGCCACTTTTTCTGTTATGGGGCATATTGCCAAGGTCGATGGCCATGTTAGCAAACAGGAGATCGGCGCAGTAGAGAACCTGATGGCGCAAATGCAGCTTAACGCCCAACAACGTAAGGCGGCCATTAAATTATTCGAACAGGGTAAGGTCGACGATTTTCCGCTGCACGACATTTTGTTACAGTTTAAAAAAGAATGCCTGCGTCGTCGCAATCTGATTCAGATGTTTATCGAAATCCAGATTGGCACCGCACTGGCTGATGGAAAAGTAGACCCGAAGGAAAAACAGTTACTGTACATTATTGGTCAAACGCTGGGGTTTTCCACCCACGAAATTGATCATCTATTTACGCTTGCCAGTGGCTCGCGAGCCACTGCCAGCAATTCGCTGTCCGTAACACAGGCTTATGAAATTCTTGGTGTAAACAAAAACACCAGTATGACTGAAGTAAAGAAAGCCTACCGCCGTTTAATGAGCCAACATCACCCGGATAAACTGGTATCCAGGGGTTTGCCGGATGAAATGATTGAACTGGCGACTAAAAAAACACAGGAGATTCGTAAGGCCTACGAGCTTGTCAAAGAACAAAGCCATGCCAGATAGAGCATGATAAATAAAGCTTGACGGAAATGACCGTAAAGTAAAAAAGCTACTCAGGAAATTTTTGAACCACTTAATTCCCAGGCATAGGCACAATCCAGCTCTGACAACACAGCAACCAGCCCGTTTTCACCATCTTCCAGCATTGTCTGCAATGGGCAGCGATTTTGTAGCCGCACATGCGCGACGGCCATCCAGTGCGCACCCATACGTACATTTCGGGGATAAGTGGTACGTAAAGCATCAATAATACCCAATAAAAAAGTGACCCGGCAATTAATTTTTTCATCATCAGGAAACGCCGTATCTCTACGATATTTTTGTAGATGACGCGAACGCTCAGTTTCGGGAAAATCCAGTAAAGCAAGGATCTGCTCACCATTCAGCCCCCATTCATCTATCGCATGCATAACTGTCTGGGTTCGAATCAGTTTCTGTTCTGGTGTCAATGGATTCATGCTTTACTCTAAAAAAACGGGTTAAAAGGTAATTTCACCTTTATTATTTTAACATGGCAACACAGGCTACAAAACCACAATAAAAACCTGATTATGACCAATAAACTACTTTGCAGCAAACTACCACAGAGAATCCTTCATTTCAGAGACTCGGCCATATTTTACACAGACTAAGGGAATGGATAAAAAG
>CAYXNL010000013.1:18352-44656 GCA_964466455.1 uncultured Thiotrichaceae bacterium | reverse complement strand
ATTAAACAGTTGTGCCTCCATTGTCGGTATTATCCTGCAACGCGAAGAAGCACTGCTGGAAAGAGAAAAACGTGAAAAACAATTATGGGAGAGTCGTCAGAGTCTGGAAGCAACCATTAATTCTGTCGCTGAAGGGGTGATCAGAATAGATAGTAATGGTGACATTGTCTTGATGAACCAGGCGGCAGAACGACTAACTGGCTGGCCATGTAAACGGGCCGTTGGTCAGCATATGGGCATTGTGTTTACTGTCATTAATTCAAAGACAGGTGAGAAAATTATCTGTGATCCACCTGACTGTATTACTGATAGTAATAATAAATGTTTGCGTGGAAAAAATAATACTGTACTGGTATCAACGGGTGGTACAAGGTATAACATTCTGATGAATGAGATGTTGATTAAAAGCGAAACGGGGGATATTAATGGGGTGGTCATTACTTTTCGTGATACCACGCGGCAATGTAAAGACCGAGAAAACCTGCTTGCCACTCAGCAGCGATACTGGTCAATTATGGAAAATATTGCTGATCCTTTATATCTGGTTAATCAGAATGGCGAATTCGCAGATGTAAATCAGGCGGCATGTGAAGCGCTGGGTTACCCGCTGGAAGAACTATTAAGACTGTCTGTGCCGGATGTTAATGTAGCACTTGATCAGCACTCCTTCCGCTCTTTTTTCGATTCTCTGATCCCCGATCACTCCATTAGCATAACCAGTTCGCATCGGCGTAAGGATGGCACTACATTCCCGGTAGAAATCCGCCTGAGTAAATTTATTTCCAGTGGTAAGCCGTTGATTGTCAGCCTGGCGGTGGATATTACCAACCGGAAAAAGGAGGAAGAAGAAATACTGAAAGCCCAAAAACTGGATTCTATTGGTCTGCTTGCCGGTGGTATTGCGCATGACTTTAATAACCTGCTGGGCATTATACTGGGTAATATTGATCTGGCTCAACGGGTACTGGATCCCGCAGAAAAAGCCAGTAAATATCTTGGAAAGGCCACCAGTGCCTCCACCCGGGCGGCTGATCTCACCCAGCAGTTACTGACTTTTTCCAAAGGCGGTGAACCGGTCAGAAAGTTAGCGGATATTATGGAGATTATTCGTGAATCAGCGGAGTTCAGCCTGCATGGCAGCAGTATCGAAGTGAATTATTACTGCCCGGATAATTTATGGAACGCGAATGTGGATAGCGGACAGATCAGCCAGGTGATACAGAATCTGGTGATTAATGCGCGGCAGGCGATGAAGCAGGGTGGTAAACTGAACATTCGCTGTGAAAATGTTAGCCTGAGTCAGGCAGATAAAGTCATGGATCTGCGCGCTGGCAACTATATTAAGGTAGGTGTTGAAGATAGTGGCGAAGGCATAGCAGAAGAGATTATCGGTTCTATTTTTGACCCGTATTTTACTACCAAGCAGGATGGTAGCGGTCTGGGGCTGGCGTTGAGTTATTCCATTATCCAGAAACACAGGGGGGCAATACGGGTTGACTCCGAACCGGGTCGGGGAACCTGTTTTACCATTTATCTGCCCGCTAAAGAAGGTGATGACGTGAACACGAAAACCCAAACAGAGAAATCGGTAATGGCAACAGGTAATAAACGTATTCTGATTATGGACGATGATGAAATGATCCGTGAGATCGGCCAGCTTATGCTGGAAAATCTGGGTTATACCGTACTGCTGGCAAACGATGGCGAAACAGCCATTGAGCTGTATCAAACTGCTTTGCATAGTCAGGAGAAAATAGATCTTGTTATTATGGACTTAACGGTACTAAGCGGGATGGGCGGTAAGGAGGCGATTAAACAGATTCAGGCGATTGATCCACAGGTAAAGGCACTGGTTTCCAGCGGCTATTCCAATGACCCGGTTATGGCTAACTTTAAGGATTACGGATTTTCCGGGGCAGTCAGCAAACCCTATAATCAGAATGAACTGGGCGTGGCTGTGGCGACCATTTTGAACCCGGCTCCCGCGCCGGTATAAATCCGGCCTGTGTTAATGGAGCTGGGGCTAATGTTTGTAGCCCGGCAGGCACTATTATGTTGTATCAGGAGAGGGCTTTATCTTAAATAAAATAGCATAAAGTACCGGGATGACGATTAATGTCAGCATGGTGGCAAAACCCAGACCGAACATAATCACGACTGCCATATCCAGAAAAAAGACATCACTAAGTAATGGAATCAGCCCCAGAATAGTTGTGCTAGCAGCCATTAATACCGGTCGCATCCGGGCGACACTGGAGTCGAGAATTGCCGTGTAAGGGTCCTTGCCAGTTTCAATCTGGGTGTCAATCTCCTCGATCAACACAATGGCATTTTTAATTAACAACCCTACCAGACTAAGCGCACCAAGCATTCCCATAAAACCGAAGGCTACATTCATACCGAGTAAACCAGCGGTAATGCCAATAATAGCCAGTGGTACGGTGAGCCAGATAATCAGTGGTTGGCGCACTTTGCCAAATAGCAGAATAACAACAATAATCATTGCAAGAAAACCCATTGGCAGGCTTTTAGCTATGGCTGCGTTGGCATCTTTTGAGTCTTCGTACTCTCCTCCCCATTCAAGGAAATAACCGGGTGGTAGTTTCATGGCATCAATTTTTGGTTTAATGCGTGCCAGTAATTCCGTTGCCAGTCCTTGAGCGGGGTCACAGGAAGGAGTGATAGTATAAATGCGATTGCGTTTTTTAATCTTTGCATCGGCCCATACAATTTTAAAATTAGAAACCACCTGACCGATGGGTATTGCGTGGTGCAGTATCGGGCTATATACCGGCGTGTCACGCATGACACTGACATCTTTGCGCTCGGTTTCTGGTGGTAACATGATAATTGGCAGCAGCCGAATTCCATCCTTAAAAATGCCAATCTGTTTACCATCGAATGCCATTAGCATTGCATTACTGACATTTTCCCGGGTTATGCCAAGCTGGCGAGCGGCTTTCTCATTAAAAACAGGACGAATTACCTTCACTGGCTGTCGCCAGTCATCCTTGATGTTAATGGCATCATTATCGGTTGCCATTATTGTCTGTACCCGTTCGGAGAGCTGCCTGAGAACCACCGGATCAGGGCCGCTTATGCGAGCTTCAATTTTTGCATCGCGGCCGGGACCAACTCGTAGTGGTTTGGTTTTTGGTTCAGAATTGGGAAAGTTTTTTGCCGTATAAGCGAGTAGCTGCTTTTCTATCCGGGGAATATCAGCCAGTGATTTTGTGGTAACAATAATCTGTGCATAGGATGATGATGGCGACTCGGGTTTATAAACCAGCGTAAAGCGAGTGGCGCCGCCACCGACAAAAGAGGCGGTATTTTTTACCCCCTTAAGAGTACGTAAATAATTCGAAATTTTTACAGTATCATCACGCGTATTTCTTATATCCGTGCCTTCAACATTCCACAGGTCAAAGAAAAACATAGGGGTATTGGAGTCGGGGAAAAAACTTTTTTTTGTATAAGTGAAACCAATCAGGGCGGAAATAAATAATATCAGTACAATGCCAATGGTTACCCAGCGATGCATCAGTGTGCTATTGAGTAAACGACGGTATTTTACAAAAATAAAACCTGAATAGGGGTCACTATTACTTTTGCCCGGTTTATCTGCTTTAAGAAACTGGGTACATAAAAGTGGTGTCATGGTTACAGCGGTAAACCAGGATAACAGCAGTGAAATTAAAATCACCCAGAACAGGGAATTGGCAAACTCGCCGGTTCCATCGTCTGATAAACCAATAGCGGCAAATGCAAGGATACCTACAATGGTTCCACCCAGCAGTGGCCACATGGTTGCGCCGACAACTTCTTTTGCTGCCTTAAGCCCTTTTTCACCCCGTTTGATACGAACCAGCATACCCTCGGCAACTACAATGGCGTTATCCACCAGCATCCCCAGGGCAATAATTAGTGCGCCTAACGAAATACGTTGCAGAGCAATGCCATCGGCATTCATAAACCAGAGAGTACCGGATACGGTAATCAAAAGTACGGCACCAATAATCAGCCCGGTGCGCAGACCCATAAAAAACAGCAGAACAACAATAACAATTAAAAGTGCTTCAGCTACACTGAGAATAAAACCGCTAACGGAATGGTCAACAATAACCGGCTGATTATAGATGGGGCTAAGTTGCATGCCTACCGGGGTAACACTTTGCAGTTCAGCCAGACGGTGGTCTATTTTTTTGCCTACGGCAACAACGTTCTCACCGGACAATATAGAGATACCAACGGTTAATGCCGGTTTGCCATTATAGAAAATATATTTTGAGGCCACATTTTTATAGGCACGGTGTACCGTAGCAAAGTCTTTTATGCGTATCAATGCGCCCTTTTCCCCGCTGACCAGTAAACTGCCAATTTCCTTTACAGATAACAGTTGTCCGGTTGGGTTGATGCGAATATATTCATCACCTACTCGCACATTTCCAGAATTGGAAACCAGATTTTGCGACCGCAGAACCCGGTCTAATTCTGTATTGGAGATCCCCAGGCCGGCCATTTTAGTTCGTGATACATCCAGATACACCACTTCTTTCTGGTTACCATCAATGGTAATTTTTCGAACGCCGGGAACCAGTAATAATTGTTCTTTTAATGTATCAGCATAATCTTTTAATTCGCGGTAGGTATAACCGTTGCCAGTGAGTGCATAAAACAGGCCGAATACATCACCAAAGTCATCGAAGACGACAGATGTTTTAGCGCCGGGAGGGAGTGTGGACTGTGCATCATGAACTTTCCGGCGTAATTCATCCCAGATATTCGGGAAGTCCTTTTTTTTGTATTTATCCTTAATGATAACGGTTACTTCAGAAAAGCCACTTTTGGAAATGGATTCCACCCGTTTGAGTTGTTTAAGTTGCTGGACTGCATTTTCGATGTGATAAGTTACTTCCCGTTCTACCTCCAACGGGGTGGCACCGGGGTAGCTGGTATAGATCTTTGCCTCTTTAATGGTGAATTCAGGGTCTTCGAGGCGGCTGATATGTTGAAATGCACTAATCCCACCGGCAAGAAATAGAATAATTAACAGCCAGGTGGTTACTTTCCTGGTAATGGAATATTCTGCAATGTTCATTAACTTGTTCCTGAAAATTATTCGGGCTGCTCACCGGTTTTAAGTAGTGTTACTTTCATGCCATCACGCAGGAAGGCGGCACCGGCAGTGACAATACGTTCGCCGGGTTTTAGCCCGCTAACGCGTATTGTATTTCCGGCAAAAAAATCAGCAGTAACTTTTTCAGGGTGAACGGTCATGGTTTTTTTATCCACCACCCAGACGACAGATTGTTTTTTACTGTTGGCAACCACGGCAGAGAGAGGCAGAGCAACCGTTCTGGCTGACCTGGTTTCATCTGTATGGATTTGTGCATAAACCATAGCGGTCATACCGGGTAGAATATTGTAGTGTTCCGGGTTATCCATTTTTAATGTGATGGCAAAGGTTCTGGTGGTCGGATCTGCCTTGGTGGAGGCTTCGACAAAGCTAAGCGGGAAAGAACGGTCCTTGATAGAATCAAATCTGGCGAACAGTTTACGTTTCTCTTTGTGATTGCGGTTGATGGCAATGATCATATTTTCAGGAACATCAATCTTCAGTTTTAATGCAGAAATATTTTCCAGCGCAAAAATATTCTGGGAAGAAAGAACCTGTTCAAAATTTTCAATATAGCGTTTGGCAATCAGGCCGTTAAAGCTGGCCGTTAATTTTGTATATTTCAGCTCCTGCCGGGCTTTTTCAAGGTTGGCTTTGGCGGTAAAAAATTTTGCGCGTAAATTGTCACGGTCAACTTTTGAGATTGCCCCTTTTTTGACCAGTATTTCGGCACGATCATAATTAGCTTTGGCGGTATTAAAGCTGGCCTGTTGATCCTGTAGACGTATTTTAAAATCGGTAGGGTCAAGTTCGGCAAGTAGCTGGCCTTTTTTCACTTTATCGCCTTCTTTAACCAGGATCTTCTGAATTTTTCCGCGAACACGAAATGAGATATCCGCTTTCTGAATTGCATCGACGATCGCCGGGAAAGTTCGCATGCCACCGCTGGTTGCACTGCCGATAACAATGGATTTTACCGGACGTGAATGCACTACAACCGGTGCCTGTGGCGCTTCGCAGGCGGTAAGTAGCAGTGAGCTGGAAAGCAGAGTAATTATTGACAATTTTTGTCTATTCATAATAAGAGTCTGAAGTGCGGTGGCGTAAAATAATTAATTGTTGTGTCGGGCGATGCGCAATATCATATAGCCGAAAATACCGGCTGCACATGAGGCAAATAATACGGCAAGTTTGTCTGCCTGCTGGTACAGATTGCCATCGGTAAATGCCAGCGAGTTAACAAACAGACTCATAGTAAAACCAATGCCGGTTAATACGGCAACCCCGTAGAGTTGTAACCAGGTGCTTTTTTCCGGCATTTTTCCCAGACCGAGTTTGATGGCAATCCAGGCGAAGCCGAATACCCCCAGTTGCTTGCCAAGAAATAGACCGGCCATAATGCCCAGCGGGGCCCCCCCACTCATCTGCTCAATGGATACATTGCGCAGATCCACGCCAGCATTGACAAAGGCGAACAAGGGCAAAATAAAAAAAGCAACCCAGTAATGCAGATCATGCTCTATTTCTTTGGCTAGTGAGAAGGATTCACCGTTTTCCTTTTTACCCTGCATGGGAATAGTAAAAGCAAGTGCCACGCCCGCTAGCGTGGCATGGACTCCGGATTTTAAAACGCTCACCCATAATATAATACCGACGATAATATAGGCGGCCTTCTTAACCACACCGAGCCAGTTCATGGTAATGAGTACAAGCAGTGAAAGGGTGGCGATAATAATAGACAGGGTAGACAGGTCAACGGTATAGAACAGTGCAATGATAATTATCGCGCCAAGGTCATCAATGATTGCCAGTGCCATTAAGAATATTTTCAGCGACATTGGTACCCGGTTGCCCAGCAGGGCTAAAACCCCTAGTGCAAAGGCAATATCTGTTGCAGTGGGAATTGCCCAGCCGCGCATTGCAGTGGCATCAGCGTGATTGACCAGAATATAAAATAGTGCCGGGATAGCCATGCCACCGATCGCTGCAATACCGGGCAGAGCAATCTGGCTGGGTGTCGAAAGCTGGCCTTCAAGGAATTCACGTTTGACCTCCAGCCCGATCAGCAGGAAAAAAATAGCCATCAGACCATCATTAATCCAGAGCAGTAGCGGTTTGGCAATGTGCAGGCTGGCAAAACGAATTTCAACAGGGGTGCGTAAAAATGCAGCGTAAAAATCGCTGAACATGGAGTTCTTTAATAGCAGCGCAAAAATGGTAGCGACTATCAGCAAAATTCCAGCAGAGGATTCTTTTTTTAAAAATTCATCTATAAAATTCACGTATTATCCCTAGTGTCCAGTGGCTGGACAGGTTGAATTAATATCCATGGTTTTACCACTGTTGCCCAGAAGTTTGTGTTGTTATGATGCCATTGCTTTGCCTGTGCGTCTGTTACTTTAGCAATTTTTCCGCTATTTAGCCATTCGCTTACCTGCTCGGAATCATCCTGTGCAAAAGTTACCGCAATATCCAGTAGATTAGCTCGGTTTGTTAGATAGATCAGTCGGCCACCGGCAAAAAAGCGCTGTAGTTCCATCCAGTTTATCTGTGATGTTTCATTATTAATGTTGGCACGTAACAGGTCAGTATCTGCAAGGGGTTCTGGTTTGTGCATGATATTGTTAAACAGCGTTGTTATCGACTGATAAACTTCCGTGGTATCGCATTGATGGTTACCATCAGGTGACAATCTTCTGGTATTCTTCGGTTTTTAACCGTGGGCCGAACTGACTCACAATTTTTGATGCGGCCAGACTGGCTAATTCTCCGGCAGCTTTAAAATCATAGCCGTGAGTCAGCCCATAGATAAAGGCGCCGGCAAACATATCCCCGGCACCATTGGTGTCAATAGCTGTTACGGGTTTGGCTGCAACCGGAATAAAATCCGTGCCATCGTAGATGAGAGCGCCCTGTTTACCCAGAGTAATGGCAAAGGTTCTGGCAAAGGTTCGGATGGTGTTCGCAGCATCTTCAATATTATCTTTCTGTGTGTAACTTAATGCCTCTGCTTCATTACAGAAGAGTAAATCAATGCCATCGCCAATAGTTTTGGTAAAATCATCGCGAAAATGTTCGACGACAAATGGATCTGAAAAGGTCAGTGCGGTTTTTACCCCGTTGGTCTCGGCAATTTTACGAGCTTCGATATTGGCTGCTCTACCACTGGGCGAGGTAGTAAGGTAACCTTCCATATAGCAGTAGGTGGAATTCTTTATCGCTTCTGCATTAAGTTCGGCGGGTGACAGTTCAGCTGATATACCAAGAAAGGTGTGCATGGTACGTTCGGCATCGGAGGAAACCATAACCAGACATTTACCGGTGATCCCGTTTTTATGTTTCCCGTTTAGATTACAGTCTACGTTAGCTGTTTGCAGATCATGCAGGTAAAAATGGCCAAGTTCATCGTCGGCAACCTTGCAGGAATAATAGGATGAGCCGCCCATTGCGCTGACAGCAATCAAGGTATTGGCAGCCGATCCACCGCTGGCTTTATTTCCTTCAAAGGCATCAAGCTGGCATATCAGGGTCTGTTGCTGTTCTTCATCGACCAGTGTCATTACCCCCTTATCAATATTATTTTCCTGTAAAAACGCATCGTGAATTTCAAATTCCATATCGACCAGTGCGTTTCCCAGCCCGTACACATCGTATTTTTTCATTGTCCTGCCCATGGTATTTTTGTGGTTCCGGAAAAAGATGGATTGTAACGGTTAGTGTGCAGGATGTCAGTGTGTATAGAGTGATTTCTGGTGTTTAACCAGAAATGATTGCTTCTCGTGCAGCGGTCATTTCACCGGCGACTGTCAGCGGCTGATTTATTATCTGGGTACCGGTTGAAATAGACGGTGAATTAATCTGTATTTTCTGTCAGTATTATGGTGCCTGGCATATTTGCTGGCAGCGCCGGTTAAGCTATTCGAAAGCAGGTATGAACAGATTCATGCAGCTTTATTCCTTATTTTTAGTCAGGGTATATGTATGTATAAATTTTATGTGTGGTGTTTTGTTCTGCTGATGTTTAGCAGTGCTAGTTATGCAACGCAACAAAAAACAACCGTTGTCGCTCCGATAGTGCCCGGCGTGTCGCTTGAGTCGGAAGGGTCCTTGTACTGGTTGCATTTTAATGCCGATGCCAGTTCGTTGTGGCCGATGTTAAAAGATTTCTGGGCACATGAAGGTATTGCATTAAAAAAAATTAATGCCGAACTGGGTTATATGGAAACAAAATGGTTCGTGCAGGATCAGAAAAATCCACTGCTGGCTGCGTTATTGAGTGATCAGGCACCGAGTCGGCGGGAACGTTTTCGTCTGCGAGTAGAACGTCTGCCAAATCATAATGGTACACAGGTTTTTATCTATCACAGCGCCTATGGTCTATTGCTGAATGGTGATGCTGTGTACACCGGTTATCTGCCTCCCAACCCGCAGCTGGAAATTGAAATGCTGCAACGCCTGGCTCTGTATAGTAGTCATCATACTGCTACGGTTACCGCCTCTACCGGACCATCATCGGTAAAACCACGGGTGGAAAAGCCGCAGGTCATTACCCACCCTGTTGCCCTGCCATTAGCCAGTTATCATATTGAACGCTTGCAGGCGAAGGTGTTAAGTCAGCACCAGTATGGTATTGATGTGCCAGGTTCCATTGCGCTGGTGCAGAAAAAACTGGTTCGGGCACTGGATCGGATGAATATTAATATTGTCAGTGAAACAGAAGATACCCTGCTGGTAAAAATAACACCGGCAACGAAGTTAAACCCTGATAAAGACACAACCGACTGGGAAATTGATGAGGACAGCGATCTTGAAGCGCCACCGCGACCGGACACTTTTACAACGAAGGATAACATCCGCTACTGGCTGGTACTGGTGAAAAAGCCGACCAGTGTCATTATCAGTATTCGCGATCATGAAGATAATACCGACAACGGTAAAGGGCTGGCAAAATTCAGCCAGATGCTGGCAAAAGGTCTGTAATTGATAAACGCCTAGATCACCCCTTCACCATTCGTTACGTTGGGACTCGCTGGGTGAAATTTGCCCGGTGGTGGATTTTGCTGCTGGCGACGACGCTTGAGTTGTTCGATAGAGTGTTGCATGGATTCATTAAGCTGCTTTATACCTTTAAGCAGAGATTGTTCCATGTCACGGGAACCATCGCGCAGGGCGTTGTTGAGTAGTTGCGCACCCTCGCGCATGGTTTTATCCATTTCATCCAGGTTAGTCTGGATGGATTTAGATAGTTTGTCAGCCAGCTTTTCCTGTTGCTGCTTGCTGCTATCCATGTCGGCAGGAAGAAGTGTCCGGTTGGCATCCACCCGCCATCGACCATTTTCCAGTACCAGCACGGTATCAAATGACTGATTGTTTGCAGGGCTGGTGGCAGAAGGGTTAAGCGTGGTGGAAACCACAGCATGAGTGTTGCCAAGGGTAAATTTCTGTACCGGTTTTAGCGTTTTTATCTGTTGATCAAACTTGCTACGGCTGGAAGTGGAAACCAGCTCTCTGGCTGCGGTAGTATCACCTGCCTGTATCTGTGTCCAGTATTCACTGGCAACGGTTTGTGGATTTGGTGCTACCCGGCTGCAGGCTGTGGTGGCGAGAGCAAGGGCGAGTATCAACAGTCCGGTTTTATTCATCATTCGGTTTCCTAATTAATGGTGCTGGCCTCTTTTTCTTCTTTTAAAAGCTGGTTGTCGTAGGCATCAAGAATCTGTTCAAAAATATCTATTTCATCAGCTTCCCCTTCGAGAAACTTATAGCTATTGGGCTCTGCACCCAGAATCTGTTCAAAACGGGTGATTTTATCTTCCAGAGCTTCGTTATAGCATAATGCCTTGCGATACATATTACGCGCCTCGGCTAAAAAAGCATCGCGAAAGTCAGGGTCGCGGTTTAAGCGGTCGCGGGTTTCAATTTTTTTTTCATCAGATAAAGGCATGTTCAGTCACCGTAAGTTCAGTTTTTTGCTGCATTAAAATGGTTCAGTGCTTCACCGTTTGTCAAAGCCTCACGAATCCGGTTGGCAGCATCGTTGATCCGGTCATGTTTTTGCAAATGCCACAGGGCAATGGCACCGGCATAGATCAGGGCGTCAGCGCTGCTACCGAGTTCCCCGGCAAGAGCGGCAGTCCGGTATCGGCGGGTTTTAAGGTCTTGTAGATTTGCCAGCGGGTATAAGACATGGTTTATTAATTCAGTGGCGGATAAATGAGCCATTCTACTGTATTTGCGATAATCAATCATTCATGAAAAAAAGGGTTTTAGGTTCAATGCCGACCGTGCCCATTATTTTAGCCGAGCAGGATATCTTTAGCCCGATTAATCTGTGCCGCCAGATAGTCCGAGCCACCACGATCCGGGTGAACTTTTTGCATCATTCGTTTGTGCGCACGGATAATTTCCTCACGGCTGCTGCCGACCTTCAGACCAAGAACATCGTAAGCCTGCTGTTTGCTCATTCCCTGTTTTTCCGCTGTCCGTTGTTGCTGGCCCGGTTGCTGGTTATGCTGTTGAAAGGCGCGCTGGAATAAAGGCAGATAGCGGGTGTACTGGAGTAAACGAGGCGTGAAGGCAAGCAAACCAGCAATCGCTGCGGTAATTAAACTCAGGTGGCCACTTAGAGCCAGTAGCACTAAAACAATGCCAACAGCACTAAGTATACTGGTGAAGATGAGCTTTTTGCGTTCCTGTGGGCTGGCGCTCTGTATTTTATGCCAGATAATCAATGCGGCACCAAGAATGGCAATTAGCAGAACAAGTCGAATCATGGTTAGGTAAAAGGTAAAAAAATTGATCTATTTTGGTGTATTTTTAAAGAGGTTGCCAGTATAATTTTCAGTTCTTTTTCCTTGCGTTACTGTTTGGCAGGTTTTTCTTCAGGACATTCGGTTCTGCTGGATATGGAATAACAGGTGTAAATATACCATCAACACACATCAATTTCTGGAGAAAAAATATGCCTTATGAAATTGCTATAGAAAATAATGGATCCAGAATAATAACCCGGTATTATGGGAAATTAATTATGCCTGAGATTAATGCAGCCTATGATGAACGGTTTACTGATATAGAAAAAATTAAAAAATACAGGCTTCTTATTAATGACTACACCGATGTATCAGAGGTATCCACTGACGGGCTGGATGTGCCAAGACTGGCAAGAGCTTATCTATGGGCATCCACTCACAACTCGGAGGTTGTCGTGGTTAATGTTATGCCAACGGATCTGGAATTTGGTCTGGGCAGGATGTGGGAAGGGTATGTGTCTGACATGCCCTGGAAAGAAAATGTTGTTCGTACGCGGGAGGAAGCAAGGAGCTGGTTTGTGGCAGGACTGGGTTAGGAAACCCCTGAATTGGAGTGCTTCAGACGTAATGGATAGATGTACTCTTGCTTATGATTTTATGGAAGCAAAAAAAGGGAAAAGATATATTTATACAGATTAAGGTATAAACTTCAGGGCAGTCCTTTAATCCTGCGTTAAAGATAATATGATGAAATCAAGGTGAGCGACACGTAATGGAAAACAAAAAACGGTTACTTATTGTGGATGATGAGCCTGCAATTGGTCAGTTTATTGAAGAAATTGCAGAAGAGATCGGTTTTGATGCACAGGCGATTGAGAATGCAGCTGATTTTGAGCATTATTTCAGTGATGAAACCAATGTTGTTGTCCTTGATCTATTTATGCCGGAGCGTGACGGGATTGAATTACTACGGGTTATGGCCGAACTGAAGGCCGTTGCTGCCATCATTCTTATCAGTGGTTATGACAAGAATGTACTAAGTTCGGCAAAAAAACTGGCCGCTGAACAGGGGCTATTCGTTGCTGGTACGCTGACCAAGCCCTTTCGTTATGATGAAATTTCGTTATTATTAAACAATCTGGTTCTGTTGCCGCCGGATAACAAATTCAATCCGGGAAACCGTAAAGCTGGCATGGTAACGGAAGCGTCACTAAAATATGCCATTGAAAATCATCAGCTTGTGTTACATTATCAGCCGCAGGTCGATCTTAATAATGGTCGCCTGACGGGTGTTGAAGCTCTGGTGCGCTGGCAGCATCCGGAGCATGGTCTGATTATGCCCGGTCATTTTATTCCGCTGGCAGAGCAAAGAGGGCTGGTTGATATACTCACGGAAATTGTGCTGGAAAAAGCACTAAAGCAAACCAGCGACTGGTTACAGCAGGGCCTGTATCTGAATGTATCCATTAATATACCGCCAGTGAGCTTTAAAAATCTGGATTTTCCCGAATGCCTTAGTAAAAAAATTCACGCTTATGGGTTAAAGACCGAACAGGTAACACTTGAGGTAACCGAAACTACATTAATGCAGGGACTGGCAAAATCGCTGGATATTCTTACCCGTATTCGAATGAAAGGCCTGTCTCTGTCCATTGACGATTTTGGTACCGGCTATTCCTCCATGGTTCAGTTATACCGGATTCCGTTTACCGAGTTAAAAATTGATTTATCTTTTGTGAAAAAGGCCACCACCGACCCTGAAGCCAGAGCGATCGTGAAGATGATCACTATGCTAGGGCATGAACTGGGGATGATTCTGGTTGCAGAAGGCATAGAAGATAAGGAGACCTATGATCTGTTACTGGGGATGGGTTGTGATCGGGGGCAGGGATATTATATGGCGCGTCCGATGGCAGCAGAAAATATCCTGCCGTGGTCGAAGCAGCGTGGTTGAGTTCTGGCAATAGCCAGGGTGTGGTTTACTGCTGAGTTTTTTGTTGTCGTGACCAGACCAGGGTACCGATAACTCGGCATTTTGCCACCGAGATGGCACCGCGTTTTGAGCGTTTTGAGTCGTTACTGTTATGCTTGAGGCTGGCTTCAATCTTGTCTCTGGACAGGGCATAGATTTCCAGTGGTTCAAAATTATTGTCCATTAGTGACAGCATAATCAGTTCCCAGTCGGCATCCAGATTTAGCTGACCGATGCGGTGGCCGGATTTTACCGACTCCCCGATTATCCTGCTTTTAATCTGTATTTTCTGATTTTGCCATTTACCCCCACCGATCGCGTCGTAACCGCAACCACGCTCTTCTATCAGTTGAAAGCCAAGATGATGGCAAACATCATAACGGGCAATTTCGCCAGATACCGGCAGCATGGTACCGGTAGTGCGTCGAAATTCAGCAGCCAGCCGCCTGGTTTCTTCAATTAAGGTATCAATGGAATAGATGGTCATGTAGCTATTGAGGTAATTTGTTATTTTTATTCAGCGGTTTCCTGATGGTAAGTATAGACGTTTCAGCCTCCTGTTGCCATGCGGACAAAGAATATGGCCGGGGATGACAGAATCCTGACATCCATTCGGGCTGAAGCGCGACGAAAGTTTGTCATTGCCTGAAAAAATATCAAACCTTATTTCTAACTATATGAAATAAAGGTATATTTTAATTTAGGCATGATCCTTGCCTTGCTATATGCAAACCATCTATTTTCTGTGCGAATAAACCTGACGCAGAAACGGGAGACAGTAATATGAATGTAGAAACTGCTTTTGCTCCATCTGCCTCACCGCAGCTTGCCGGTGAGCAGCTTGAGGCAGCGTTTCATCTGTTTAATCGGTTATCTCAGCAGCTTACACAGTCATACGGAGAGCTGGAAGCGCAGGTTGCACAATTATCCACCGAGCTGGCTGAAGCGCGTCATGAGCGACTAAAACAACTGGCAGAAAAAGAGCGCCTTGCCAGTCGTCTTGAGACATTGCTCGATACCCTGCCAGCCGGTGTAGTAGTACTGGATGAATGCGGCCATGTCAATCAATTTAACTTAAACGCAAAAGCAATGTTCGGTACTGTTTTAATCGGTAAAAACTGGGAGGAAATCGCCCGCCAGTATTTTATTCGTGATGGTGATGGTCTGCGTTTAAAAGATGGTCGCTGGGTAAGTCTGAGTGCTCGCCCCCTGCTGGATGAGGCTGGCCCGAATGAGATCGGTAAGATTATTCTGGTTACGGATGTAACCGAGATTCATCAGCTTGAAGCCCGGCTGAATCATCAGCAACGTCTTACTTCACTGGGGGAAATGCTTGCTGGTCTTGCGCATCAGGTCAGAACTCCGCTGGCATCAGCATTGCTGTACCTGTCGAATATTAATCATGTCAACGCAAGTATGCAGGATCGTCAGCATTTTACTCATAAGGCGACCGATTCATTGCAACATCTTGAACGTATGGTAAATGATATGCTGATTTTTGCCCGTGGCGGGGTGACAGAAAATGAGTGTTTTACTGTCGATTTCCTGCTCAGCCGATTACAGCAACTGCTTGAACCTCAGTTTTCCCGCACCGATGCCTGTTTCCATATTAATAATGAAGTACCGGAACGAATCCTCGAAGGCAATGCGGATGCACTGGTGAGTGCATTCCAGAATATTGCCAGTAATGCACTGGAAGCAGGTGAGCAATGTACAGACAGAAAAATCATATTTGAAATCAGCGTTAAACCGCATTTGAATGACCAGGTAAGGTTTATTTTTACCGATAATGCCGGTGGTATGAGTGAGTCCATTCGGGCACGCATTCTTGAACCATTTTTTACCACCCGTAGTAATGGTACCGGACTCGGGCTGGCGGTATTAAATGAAACGGTAATGAATCATGACGGTGAACTGTCTGTTTACTCGAAGCCGGGGAAGGGCAGCCATTTCACCGTTGTCCTGCCTGTTGGTACGCAATATACGGTGTTAGACAGCGAACTGGCTTCAACGGAAGCGATGATAAAAACTGAAAAATATCCGGCATTGAAAAATACCGAGCAAAAGAAAGTTGTAATGAATAACCAGAATGAATTGAAAGAGGTAACCTTATGAATAATGCGACGATACTGGTTGTTGAAGATGATAGCGCATTACGTGATGTACTAAGTCAGACACTGCAACTGTCGAATTACCAGGTACATACGGCCAGTGACGGGCAGCAGGCGTTAAAGCTGTTGCAACGTTATCCGGAAATTACCCTGCTGGTAAGTGATGTACAGATGCAGCCGATGGATGGTGAGGTTCTACTGGAAAAAGTCAAACAGCATTACCCCTGTCTTCCTGTTATTTTAATGACCGCATACGGCACGGTGGAAAAAGCGGTAATAGCTATGCAGCATGGTGCCAGTGATTATCTGGTTAAACCCTTTGTTGCGGATACTTTACTTGAAATGGTTCAACGCTTTGTCACGGTGAAAAAAGAAAACCATCAGCAAAAATCTGCTGTGGCTATGCCGGGTAAGCAGAAACAGACTACCCAGGCCGACGCATTAATTGCGGTAGATGTACGCAGCCGTGAAATGGTTGATGTTGCCCATCGGGTTGCAGTCACCGATGTTACGGTGATGATTACCGGTGAATCTGGTGTGGGTAAGGAAGTGGTGTCGCATTATATTCATCAACATTCGGCTCGTGTAGCAGGCCCCTTTGTGGCCATTAACTGTGCGGCTATCCCGGAAAATATGCTGGAGTCGGTATTATTCGGTTATGAAAAAGGTGCTTTCACGGGTGCCTACCAGTCCAAAGCCGGTAAGTTTGAACAGGCGCAGGGTGGCACCTTACTGCTGGATGAAATTACGGAAATGGATCCGGGTCTACAGGCAAAGCTGTTGCGGGTATTGCAGGAACGGGAGGTAGAGCGACTGGGTGGGCGTAAACCGATTGCTCTGGATGTGCGTATTATTGCCACAACGAATCGAGACTTTCATCAGCTTGTGATGGAAGGCCAGTTTCGTGAAGACCTGTATTATCGCCTGAATGTGTTTCCACTTAATCTACTGCCGCTACGTGAACGTGTCGGTGATATTCTGCCGTTGGCTCAACGTCTGGTTGAACGTTACAGTACCACCGGTCAACCCGCTGATGTTAGCGGTAGAGGCTTACCGGTTCAGTTAACGGAAGCGGCAAAAGATGTGCTGGTTGCACACCCCTGGCCGGGGAATGTACGTGAGCTGGATAATGTGATTCAGCGTGCGCTGATACTGAAAACAGGCAATGAAATTGACTCTGTCGATATTCACTTCGAATCCCCTGGCTATATCACCGAAACCGCGATAGCTCGTAGCGATGTTCCCTGTTTATCATCAACCGATGAAATGGAAAATAGTGAGAGTAGACAGGCTCTACTGGCAAAAAGTGAGTTAAGTCGTGACCTGTTAAGTCATGAGAAAGATCTGATTATGTCTGCACTGGCCAGTCGCGGTAGCCGTAAAGCAGCCGCAGAGAAGCTGGGTATCAGCCCTCGTACTTTGCGTTATAAGCTGGCTCGGTTACGTGATGCCGGCGTCGCTATTCCGGCCTGAAAATCAGTGGTAGAAAAAGTAGATAAAAATTGGCGCAGAAACTGCATTAATTTTTAGTGATTAAGAGTAGAACGCAATGGTATCTGCTGGGACAAAAAAGCGGCAGGTATCGGTAGTCATAGAAATAACAACGTAAATCAGGCAGGTAGTAACAATGAGTGATATGCAGATTAGTCAGATATTACAGCAAATGCGCAATATGGCAGCAATGTCCGAATCGTCGCCATCGCTGGAAATCGGTAATGGCGTTGCGAAGCCGGATTTTGGTCAGGTGCTGAAGAATTCGATCAATGCGGTTAATGAAACACAGAAGAGTGCGGCGACAATGGAAACCGCCTTTGATGCCGGAAACCCGAATGTAAATTTAAGCGAGGTGATGGTGGCGATTCAGAAAGCCAATGTCTCCTTTCAGGCGATGACACAGGTCAGAAATAACCTGGTATCCGCTTACAAAGAAATCATGAATATGCAGGTTTGATCCGAACGATATATTTATTCGTTACAGTGGTTCAGTAAAGTTAAACATGTTTGAGAGAACAGTAATATGGCATTAGTATCCGCAGAAAATATGACCATGCAGGCAAGTGGTTTCGGTAACCTGCCCGCCCTGCGACAGTTGGGGTTACTGGTAGGGCTGGCGTTAACCATTGCGCTGGGGGTCACCATTGCTATGTGGTCGCAGACACCGAATTACAGTGTGCTACAGGGTAATTTGAATGCAAAGAATCTGGCACAGATTACCCAGTCACTGGATGGTGCCGGGATTGAATACAAGCTCACGAATGATGGCCATACCTTAATGGTTCCACTTGAAAAACTACAGCAGGCGAAAATGAAAATTGCCTCTCAGGGTATCGTTATCGGTGATACAGCCGGTTATGCCCTGCTGGATCAGAGTCAGGGTCTGGGTAGCAGCAGTTTTATGCAAAAGGTCCGTTATAAACAGGCGATGGAAGGGGAGCTGGCAAAATCCATCAGTAAACTGGATATGATTGCCAGCGCACGTGTTCACCTTGCGATACCCAAACAGTCAGCTTTTATACGCAAAAATAGTAAACCGACCGCCTCGGTTATCCTTGATGTGCAACCAGGCAGGGTTCTTGATGATAGCCAGATCGCTGGTATTGTGAATATGGTGGCGTCAAGTGTGGCAGGGATGGAGGCCAGAGATGTAACCATTATTGACCAGAAAGGGCGCCTGCTTAGCCAGCGCGGTTCGGATAGTATGATTATGACCAGCAACGAGTTTAATTATACTCACCATTTTGAAGAGGAATATGCAAAACGTATTGTAAATATTATTAGTCCGATTGTTGGTATTGGCGGGGTACGGGCGCAGGTGGTTGCAGATATTGATTTTACCGCACAGGAACAGACCCGTGAAAGTTACCGACCGGATCAGAAGGCATTACGCAGTGAACAGGTTTATAAAGAAACGAATACTGAACCGCAGCGGGTTGGTGGCATTCCGGGTGCATTGTCCAATCAACCGCCAGCAACAGGAACCACAATCAAACCTGTTGCCAATATACCGGGGGAAAACGGGAAAAAGACTAAAGAAATTGTCAATACTGGTCAGAGTACCAGTCGTGCGATCAGGAATTATGAGCTTGATCGAACCATCAGTCACACACGTACGCAGCCGGTAAGTCTGAAGCGTTTATCTGTGGCTGTCCTGGTGAACTATATTGATTCTGTCGATAAAAGAGGCAGGCACAAGCAGGTGCCACTGGACAAAGCAACCATGGCGCGCATTACCTCACTGGTAAAAGAAACGGTTGGTTTGAATAAAAGTCGTGGCGATACTATCAATGTAGTGAATACCCCGTTTCAGGAACCAGAACAGGTTGCCCCTATGCCTGCCCCGTCAATGTGGAAGCAGCCATGGGTATTGCGTCTGGCCAAACAGTTATTGGGTGGGCTGGGTGTATTGTTTGTTGTGCTGGGTGTGTTACGTCCGATGCTAAAAAACCTGTCCACAAATAGCACCAAAGAAACTAACTCCTTACGTGGTGAAATTATGCCGCAGGGGCAATTAGCGGCACCTGGTGGTGAGGGACAGCAGGCGGCGCTGGCTGATGGCGATGGTCTTTCGGGTAATACTCAGTCTGCTATGCAACAGACAACAAAGATAAAAAATGAACAACAGTTAGTTGAGCTGGCAAGTAATATTGCAAAAGATGATCCACGGCGGGTTGCACAGGTAATGACAACATGGGTTGAAGAAGATGAGTGAGGAAAATATGGCTGGCTTACCCGGTCCGGAACGTGCGGCAATTTTCATGATGAGCCTGGGTGAGCAGAATGCGGCAGAAGTATTAAAGTATATGGGGCCGAAAGATGTACAGCGTGTCGGCACCGCAATGGCGACATTAAATAATGTTTCCAATGCACAGGTTACCCATGTGATGAGTGAATTTGCCAGTGTCATTGAAGAGCAATCGGCAGTTGGTGTTGGTTCAGATGATTATATTCGTAATGTACTGATTGGTGCCCTCGGTGAAGATAAGGCGGGGAATGTCATCGACCGGATTTTAATGGGTAAGAATTCCAAAGGGCTGGAATCACTAAAATGGATGGATCCACGGGCAGTGGCTGATGTGGTGCATAATGAACATCCGCAAATTATTGCTATTGTATTATCGTATCTGGAAAGTGACCATGCGGCGGAAGTTCTTGCGCACCTGCAGGAGCGTACTCGTACAGATGTTTTGATGCGAATTGCTACGCTCGAAGGGGTACCACCTGCTGCATTGCACGAACTCAATGAAGTTCTCGAAAAACAGTTTTCCGGCAGTAGCAAAATGCAGAAATCCGGTGTCGGCGGGATAAAAACGGCGGCGGATATTCTCAATTTTATGGATGGAGCAACGGAGCAGGCGCTTACCGAAGCGATCACCGAGCAGGATGAAAACCTTGCACAGCAGATACAGGAGCAAATGTTTGTATTTGAAAATCTGATGGATGTGGATGACCGTGGTATGCAGACAATACTGCGCGAGGTGCAGTCAGACAGTTTGATTCTTGCGCTCAAGGGCGCAGACGATACTATGAAAGAGAAAATTTTCGGGAATATGTCATCACGTGCGGCAGAAATGATGCGTGATGATCTGGAAGCCAAAGGTCCGGTGAAGCTGAAAGATGTAGAAGAAGCACAAAAAGAAATGCTGGTTGTGGCCAAACGCCTGGCCGATGCCGGCGAAATTTCATTAGGCGGTAAAGGAGATGATGAATATGTCTAAGGTACCTTTTGTCTCGGGTGATAGCTGTGAAGCCTGGCAGGCGCCCCATTTTAGTCAGGGTGAAACGGGCCACCTTGAATATAATAGTGAGCCCCCATTGTTGACCCGTGAACAGCAACAGGCTGTGCGCCAGCAGGCCTATGACGAGGCCTTTGCGCAGGGACATCAGGAGGGAGTGGCACGGGGTAGCCAGGAGATGGCAGGCAGTTTGAATCAGCTAACGGCAATACTGGATACATTACAGGCGCCACTGGAAGATTTGGACACAGCGGTAGTGGATGAGCTGGTAACATTATGTATGGCTGTGGTGCGACAGATGGTGCGGCGGGAACTGAAAATTTCACCGGGTGAAATTGTTGCGGTTGTCAGAGAATCGTTAGGTTTGTTACCGATAGCATCAGGTGATATTACACTGGAACTGCATCCGGAAGATGCACAGATTGTGCGTGATGCTCTGGTGAAAAAGGGGGCTGATCCAGGCTGGAAGATTATCGAAGACCCTTTGCTCAGTCGCGGCGGGTGCCGAGTGCTGACCAAAACTTCACGCATTGATGCCACGGTTGAGAACCGTCTAAATGCAGCCATTGCGGCGGTGATGGGAGGCGAACGTCATGTGGATTAGCACACTATTAGCTGTACCGCCTACCCACGATGCCACGGTTGAGAACAGCTGATAATGCAAACGCTAGTGGATATCAGAAACCAGCACAGTGCGAACTGGTGCAATAAAATACAGAAATTTACTGCCCGTGCAGAACAGTCCGTACCACTGGTGGTCGAAGGTAAACTCACCCGCATGGTGGGTTTGACGCTGGAAGCGGTAGGCTGTCAGGCACCCATCGGTTCACGTTGCCGGGTGGCGACGATGGAAGGCGGCATTGAAGCGGAAGTCGTTGGTTTTTCTGGAGAAAGCCTGTATCTGATGCCAACCAGTGATATTCGCGGTCTGGTGCCAAATGCCAGCGTGATTCCCGGTCAGAAACTGTATGAAGCCAGTTTAAGTAATGCCTTGCTCGGTCGAGTGATTGATGCAGCCGGTCAGCCGCTGGATGGCAAAGGGGCTATTCGCCACGAAAAAAATATGCCCTTAGCCGGTCGGCCTGGCAACCCGCTGGAACGACGATCCATCCATGAACCGCTCGACGTTGGCGTGGTAGCCATTAACACTCTATTAACGGTTGGTCGTGGTCAACGCCTGGGTCTGTTTGCCGGTAGTGGTGTGGGTAAAAGTGTGCTGCTAGGGATGATGACACGCTATACCGATGCCGATGTCATTGTGGTCGGGCTGATTGGTGAACGGGGTCGTGAAGTAAAAGATTTTGTCGATAAGATTCTGGGCGAACAGGGGTTATCGCGGGCAGTAGTGGTTGCCAGCCCGGCGGACAATTCACCGTTAATGCGGATGCATGGTGCCTGGCTGGCAACCACCGTTGCGGAATATTTTCGAGACCAGGGGTTAAATGTATTACTACTGATGGATTCATTAACACGATTCTCACAGGCGCAACGCGAAATTGCATTGGCTATTGGCGAGCCGCCAGCAACCAAAGGCTACCCGCCATCGGTTTTTGCAAAATTACCACAACTGGTCGAGCGTGCCGGTAACAATGGAAAATCAGGGGGTTCGATTACCGCGTTTTATACTGTGCTGGCTGAGGGTGATGACCAGAATGACCCGGTTGTCGATGCGGCGCGTGCGGTACTGGATGGACATATTGTTCTATCGCGTAAAATTGCCGAGTCGGGCCATTATCCAGCGATTGATATTGAAGCATCAATCAGCCGGGTGATGAACGATATTGCTTCGCCGGCACATCAGGCTGCCGCCCGCCGTTTTCGTCGCCTGTATTCAATTTATCAACAGAATCAGGATCTTATTACCGTGGGTGCCTATCAGCGCGGGAGTGATCCGGAAGTTGATGAAGCCATTGACTACCACCCCCTGTTGCAGCAGTTTTTGCAGCAAAATAGTGGAGATGCGGTGTCATTTGAATCAAGTTTGCAGACACTGCTTCAGATTCTCGGGGATGTGCCGATAGAAACGGTGGGGATACCGGCAGATGATGCATAAAAAGCAATGGTTGTGGCGGTATGTTATGGTAGCCGTACAGGATAATAATGGAAACCACCAAAACATTACAGGTCATTGTTAGTGATTGTCGTAGAAAAGCACGCCTTGCCTATGATGATGTCAGCGGTGCCAGATCTCAACTGGCTCAGCAGGAAAAAAAACTTGAATCCATGATGAATTATCAGCGTGAATGTGAAAAAGGATTTCTATCACTGCCAGCAACTGCTTTTTATTATGCACAACGACGTGAATGCAAGTTATTACTTAATCATTTGACGCAGGAGATGGAACGACAACACGATCGTGTGCAGAGCTGTTATGAGCGTATTGAACAATATGAACAGCTATGGCGAAACTGTGATAAGCAGTTTCAACTGTATCAGTCTCGCCTGGCGGAGCGGCTAAAAGAAGAATCCACACAGGAACCGATGTATAAACCAGCGGCAATAAAAGACAGTGACGATCCTTATTCATGGATTCATATAGATAGAAAAATCTAGATAGAAGAATCAGCTAAAAATTTTCATATCATAGAGGTATCAGGTAATGAAAAGTGAACAACGGTTACAGCCCGTTGCAAAAATTGCAAAAACGCAGGAACGTAATGCGGCACGAGAAATGGGCGAAATGCAGAAACAGGAACAGGCACAGAAAACGCAGCTCGACGTGTTGCTAAGTTACCGCGATGAATACTTTCAGAGCTTTACGAGTGCAAGCAGAGCTGGCTTATCCGCTGTGCAGATGCGGGATTATCAACTTTTTTTAAAACGGCTGGATACTGCGATTGCGCAACAGAGGCAACAGTTTGAACAGAGTCAGCAAAGTTGTGAGCAAAGCCAGTTACAATGGCGTGGAAAACATAATCATACAGAGATGATTAACAAAATTATTGAAAAACGTAAATTACAAAGCTTACAGATAAAAAATAAAAAAGAACAAAAGGAAATGGATGACCGCAGTAGCATAAATTTTATTGAGAAAAATACAATAGATGCCTGATGTTTTTTTATATTGATTGAGGGCGTTTCTGAACAAGTCGTGAATGAACTACCTGGGCCCATAATTTTTAAGCGCAAAACGTCCGATGTCTTGCGCTTAAAAATTCTAAATCTCAATCTATTTCACTTCGGTTTATTCAGTCTCTCCCTGGCAAAGCAGATGAATGTAGAATAAACAGGCAGGTGGTATGAGTAAAAAAGCAGAGCAGTTTCTGAATACATTAAAAAAGGCAATTGAGGATGATCAACTTATGTTGCCAACATTGCCTGAGGTCGCATTAAAAATACGTGATACGGTAGAAGGCGATAACGCTTCGGCACAACAGGTGGCTGACGTTGTTGTGCAAGACGCATCACTTTCTGCCCGTCTGATACAGGTGGCTAACAGCCCCATTTATCATGGTGCGCACAAAGTTGATAATATTCAGAGTGCGGTGACGCGGTTGGGTTTAAATATGGTGCGTGATATGGTTATTCGCCTGGCGATGAAGCAGATGTTTCAGGCAACTTCTGATGCGCTGGATAAACATTTTCGTCGCAGCTGGAATACAGCGGTGGAAGTTGCTGCGATAAGCCGTATGTTGGCGGTCGGGGTGGCAGGGGTTAATCCAGAGCAAGCGTTACTTGCCGGGCTGATCCATAACATCGGCTCATTACCCATTCTGGTGCTGGCAGAGAATGATGATGAGTTGTTTTGTGATGAAGAAGCATTAGGTCTGTTAATAAATGAATTACAAAGCCCGGTGGGTGAACTGATTGTTGAACATTGGTGTTTTGCTGATAACATGATTGAAGTAGTGAAGAATGTCCATAACTTTCATTACACTCACGATGGTGCAGCTAATCTGGTCGATATTGTGCAGGTCGCTCTGTTGCAAGGTCGTTATATTGCGGATTATGATGAAAGTAACTGGCAGGATGTGCCGGCATTTGCGCAGTTGGGTATGGATACAGAAGTGAATGTTGTGGAGATGGAGGACAATCAGGAGCAAATTGAGCAGACCCGGCAGACATTGCAGGTATAAATACAATATGGCACAGTGCTTGCATTGTCGTTAGTGAAATAGTTGATTTGTATAATCAATAAAATTAATACTAATGAACGGGTTTCTCTGGTTAAGAAAATAGAGATAATCATCATGCATACGGGAACGCAATAATGAGTACATCAGTAATTTCCTCTGCAGCGACATCAATAGCGGGCAGACAGAGTGATAATGGCCTGAAAGTGAGTGAAAATAGTGGGTTTAGTGCAGATGCTACACACGATATAACATCCCGGAAATCATTTAATACGGCGATGGATGATGCCAGGTTAAAAACAGAAAGGCAAAACACAAAGCGGCATGAAAGGCAGAAAGCAGCCGTTGAGAGCGGCAAACATTTGCCGTCTAAAGACTCGGGAACCGACGAAGAAAAAACAAAGTTATCAGCCAAAAGAGATCAGGCTGCATCCGGTGATCCATCCCCTGGGCATAAAAAAACAAAACATACAGAACAGGCGACCAGTAATGTAATAGCCGTTGGTGAGGTAAAAACGGCTACCGCGACGAACTCGGCGAAAGGGATAAAAAATAAGGATAATGCCCGCCTGCATCCGGGAGGTAAGTATCCCGAGTCAGCCATAACAGATATGGAAAAGGGTCAGCTAAAAAATCTCTCTATGAAACCAGCCGGTAACGTAGATGGCAAAACGGGACACGGTCATAATGCTCGGTATGGACTCAAAACATTAGCTGGAGCAACGCCATCACTGAATAAAGAAGGAATGGCAGCTTTAAAACAACATCTGCATGGTAAAACAGTTGATAGTAACGGGCAATTGATATCAACAGGTGGTGATCATAGTGGGGTGAAAGGGCTGGATAAACTATTATCTATGCAGAAAACGCTACTGGATGGCACTCAGGGTGCAAATGCTGCAACAGGTTCATCTTTAGCGGAGACGCAGGCCAGCGCTACTTTATCGTTACTTTCACCGCTGCATACAGCCAGCAGTGGTATTACGCAAAGTAGTACTGCTCTGTATCAGTCTGTCATCCATGAGTCGGTTGGGCATATGGGCTGGAATCAGAGTATGAGCGGGCAAGTTGCATGGATGGCGAGTCAGAATATTCGCAGTGCCGAATTAAAGCTGAATCCGGCTAATTTAGGTTTAATAGAAGTACGTATTGGTATTGATGACAAGAATGTAAAGGTGGCATTTGGCAGTCATCATGCGCTGGTAAGAGAAGCGATTGAACAGTCGATTCCGCGTTTGCGGGAAATGATGGCGGAGCAGGGGCTAAACCTGAGTAATCCTGATGTCTCTCAGCAGGCATTTTCACAGCAGCAGGATGGTTCATTTACACAACATGGGGGGCAGCATTCGGCATCTACTTTTTCTACGCAGGTAGATAGTAGCTCACCGGAGTTGGTGATACAAAAACGGTTACATCTAGTCGGTGCCAATAATGGTGCCGTGGATTACTATATATAGCCTGAGCATATAGCATGGGCAATGGATACAGATAACGCAGAGATGTGCATGGGTAAAATAACAGAGTAGACCGGGGTGCAGCATGAAGAG
>CAYXNL010000013.1:17146-18252 GCA_964466455.1 uncultured Thiotrichaceae bacterium | reverse complement strand
CGCAGAGATGTGCATGGGTAAAATAACAGAGTAGACCGGGGTGCAGCATGAAGAGAATAAATACCACTGAGGTAACAGAGTCTATCCTGTCTTTGCAGGAGGAGCAGGCGAGACAGTTCATTAAAGGCAGAGATCGCCTGATGGCGTTAAATGCATTGTTTGATGCCGCAAAAGCGGGTGAGGCGGGTCGGGATATAGCCAGAAAATTACACGCTGAAGGTGTCGTTAAGATAAAAAGTATAATGCAATATCGGACGGATAAAAGCCGGCCCACTAATTAAGGGATGGTTTCTATTTGATTCCAGATTACTTCTATGTCGCCACAGAATACGCCCTCTTCGTCACCATTGGCAAAAGCCAGTTATTCCAGTCATTGTGCATTACAGGCAGGAGACAGTCTGCAATTACAGTTTCTTGATGATCCGGATCGTGGCCGCTTCAGGGTGACAGTTATCGGTTATGTCGATGGCTGTAGTCTGATGATATCTGCGCCCAGAATGAACGGGCATATATTACTTCTAAGAGAAGGGCAGCAGTTTGTTGTGCGGTTATTATCAGGCAAACAGATTATCGGTTTTAATTCAGAAGTTTTAAAAGTTTATAATAACCCGTTTGCGTATGTACATTTAAAACCACCTGCGGAGGTTCTGCAATATAATGTGAGAAATGCCTACCGTGTAGCGGTAGAAAATATTGCATCAGTACAGATTTTTGAAACGGAAAAAGATATGTCTGGCGCTGGTGAATTAAGGCAACATTCGGCAGAAAGTAAAGCCACAGAGGAAACCGTTTCCGGAAAAACTCATGATATGAGTACCACCGGTTGTCTGTTACAGTTAATCCGAAAGCTTCCAGAAAGGAATAATTATATTACGGTCACAACAAAAGTTACTGTTGCCGAACAGGAGCGATTGCTTAGTATTGATGCCGAGATATGTTCCCACAAAGAGACACAGGTCGATGAGGAAACCCTGCATATGTATGGGGTTAAATTTTTACCAATGAACGATGATAAACGACTTTTGCTAAACTGTTTTGTCTATGAAAAACTGGTACATGAGTTATTTAAGGATTAGTCTGTAACGTGCATTGGCATACTAACTGCC
>CAYXNL010000013.1:0-17046 GCA_964466455.1 uncultured Thiotrichaceae bacterium | reverse complement strand
GCCTACAATAACTGCTGTAGTATTTCGTTTAAAAACAGAAAACCCTTCTCCGTGGTTCGAATCCTCTCCTTATCAATAATCAGTAGCTCAGGGTCGATATCCTTACATGCCTGCTTAAGTTGTATTACACGCAGTCCGGTACGATAAGGGAAAAGTGACAACTTACAGCCATTTTTTAAACGCAGTATATTTAACAGGAACTCAAAAATAATATCATCAGCCGATAAATTTTTTTTACCGGAAATTGCCGTATGTGTGGTGTCATTTCTAATCGTGTTTTCGATATAAACAGACGGGTGCCGATGTTTCCACTGGCGTATTATATGATGGCTAGTGGTATTGCTCAGTTTACTGTGTGCGCCAGCACCGATACCAATATAATCACCGAATAACCAGTAGTTACGGTTATGGCTACACTGCCTGCCGGACTGGCTGTAGGCGGAAATTTCATACTGTTGATACCCGGCTGAAGTTAAATGCTGCTGACAGTCTGTTTGCATCGACCATACTGTATCGGCATCGGGTAATAGCGGTGGCTGTTTATGGAAGTGAGTATTAGGTTCGATGGTTAGCTGGTAATGGGAGATATGCTCGACTCCCTGCTGGCAGGCAATGCTTATGTCTTCAATTGCCTGTTCGACGCTCTGTTCGGGAAGGGCGAACATAATATCAAGATTAATATTATCAAAGCCCGCCTGTTTTGCACTCTGGATTGCGCCCAGAGCCTGTTCCCCATCGTGTATTCTTCCCAGCTCCCGGAGATGTTGCGGGTGAAAACTCTGAATACCTATGGATAGACGGTTTACGCCGGCATCACGGTAGGCAAAAAACTTTTCCTGTTCGAAAGTCCCGGGGTTGGCTTCCAGTGTTATTTCAATATCATCTGTTTCAAATAAGTCAGCAGTACGATTAATTATTTTTTTAATCGACCCGGCGCTGAACAAACTGGGTGTGCCACCACCAAAAAAAATACTAACGATACGTTCCTGTGAGACCTGTTTTTTTTCCCGGTCAAGATCCAGTAATAACGCATCAACATAAGCGGGTTCATTAAAACCAGATTGTTTTTCGTGGGAATTAAAATCACAGTACGGACATTTTCGTACGCACCAGGGTATATGCACATATAGACTTAAAGGCGGTGATAAGGGCACGAGTAAAAAGTCAGGTTATAAAGAAGAGGCATAACTTTAACAGTTATACCTCTACGATAACAGACGATAAATTCTGAGGATAGAAACTTAACCTGCCTGCATTCGTTGCGGTTTAGCGTTAGCGTGGTAATTTTTTGCGAAAAAACTAATGGTAGGATATCGGATGCTGCAAACCGCCAATGACAACAACATTTTTATAGCCCATCCCCGCCAGTATTTTTTCAGCTATAATCGCGCGGCTGTCAGAATGGCAATATACAAGAACTTCTTCTTCCGTATTAATGTGATTTTTTGCCATGAGAGGCAGGTTTTGTAATGGAATATGCAGTGCACCCGGCAGCGCTTCACGACGATATTCCTCATCGGTACGTACATCAAGTAGTTTGGCGCTGGTAGATAATTTGTCGTGCACAAAATTACAGGGTAAATGGTTCATCTGTTGTTATCTCTCTCTGTCAAATAATGTATCAGTTCTTATGGCTGGCCATACGAATAACAGTTAGTGTTAAAGCGATGGCAACGACAATGACAATATAAGTCAGATTATCAGTAATCATGCAAAGTTCCTCTAAAATAATGAATAGTGTATTAGTATAGTCTAATATTTTTAAGTTCAAGTGAATTTTTACTATTTTTTTGCGTTTTTCGCGGGTAGGGTTTCTGCTTTAACACCCTGTCCGCTTGCAGCGGGGTAGTTTATTGGGCATTGTTGAAAGAAAACGGGGGATAAGCGGTGGGGTTATAAACGTTTATGCAGCCAGAAAATAAGCAGGATACCGGGGATGGCAATCAGCGTACAGAACAGGAAAAAGCCATTCCAGCCGAATGCGTCTACCATATAACCGGTAGGTGCCGCCGCGAACACCCGTGGCATACCCATAAAAGAGGTGAGCAGGGCGAACTGTGTCGCGGTAAAGCGTTTATCCGTAAGGCTGGCAAGAAAACCAACAAAAGCGGCCGTCCCTAAGCCGGCAGTCAGATTTTCAAATGAGACCACTGTAGCAAGGGCATAAAGAACATTGCCCATATAGTGTAACCAGATAAAACCGGCGGTGGAGATGCTCTGTAATATACCGAAGCTGAACAGGCTTTTGTAAATACCAAGGCGCATTACCAGCAGGCCACCCAGCATGGTACCGCCAATGGTTGCCCAGAAACCGAAAAGTTTGACGATGGAGCCGATCTCGGTTTTGCTGAACCCGGTTTCCAGATAAAACGGTGTAGTCATCTGAGAGGCCATGGTATCACCGACTTTATAAAGAAAAATAAACAGTAATAGATAGAGAGCGTAATCGCGGTTGAAATATTCCCGGAATGGGTCAATGACGGCTTCAGCTAAACTTTTGGGCGTACCGTGTTCGGTTACGGGTTCATTTGCCAGCAGGGTGGCGATAATACCGGCACTCATACTGGCTGCCATAATAAGATAGACCCAGCGGTAGGATATCAGGTCAGCCAGAATCAGTCCGCCGCCAGAGGCCAGCAACATGCCAAGCCGGTAGCCACCAACATACAGCGAGGCGCCCATACCCTGCTCATCATCTGCCAGTGATTCTCGGCGGAAAGCATCGATCACAATATCCTGACTGGCAGAAAAAAAGCTCAGCAGCAGGGCAGCAACGGCGAGCATGGGTAAATGATGCGCCGGGTCGGAAAAAGCCAGCAGGATGATGGCTGCTGTCAGACAAAGCTGCCAGATAAAGAGCCAGCCTCGCCGTCGACCAAACAGGGCCGGGGTATAGCGATCCATCAGTGGTGCCCAGAGAAATTTCAGGGTGTAGGGCAGGCCGACCAGGGCAAACAGGCCGATAGTGCTCAGGTCAACATTTTTATCAACCATCCATGCTTGCAGTAATGAACCGGTAAGAAGTAACGGCAGACCACTGGAAAAGCCCATCACCAGTGCTAGCAGCATACGCTGACTGAGCAATGTGGTAATAATCTGAGACCAGGATTTATGCTGCTCCAGTTGAGGGTTAGTGTGTTTCAAAGTCAATGTGCCAAAAACAGACGGATCCAGCGTAAATGAAGGCGGTTATTCAGCGTTTCCCAGTGTATAGTCGTAATCAATAATCAGTGGTGCATGGTCGGAAAAGCGTTCATCCTTATAGATGTTGGCTGCTTCTACCTGTGTCGCCAGTTTAGGGGTAATCACCTGATAATCAATACGCCAGCCGGTATTATTCGCCCAGGCCTGTCCCCGGTTTGACCACCAGGTATATTGATTAGCCTGCTGATTGACGACACGGAAGGCATCAACAAAGCCAACTTCATCAAACAGGTGGTCCATCCAGGCACGTTCTTCAGGCAAAAAACCGGAATTTTTCTGGTTTCCTTTCCAGTTTTTAATATCAATTTTTTTATGTGCGATATTCCAGTCACCGCAGAGAATAAATTCACGCCGTTTGCGCCGCAGGCTTTGCAGGTAGTCCATAAAACGCTGCATAAAATCAAACTTCACCGCCTGACGTTCTTCGCTGGCCGAACCAGAGTGCATATACAACGATATGATGCTGAGTTTGTCGTATTGAAATTCGATATAACGCCCTTCAATATCAATATCGTGCCATCCCAGCCCTTTAATTACTTTTTTCGGTTTCACCCGGCTGTAAATAGCAACCCCGCTATAACCTTTTTTCTGTGCATCGTGGAACTGGCAGAAATAACCATCCGGGCAGAATATCTCAGCGGATAATTGATGTTCCTGCGCTTTGGTTTCCTGAATACAGATTACATCGGCATTGATCTTTTTTAGCCAGCTAAAGAAGCCTTTTTTCGCTGCGGCACGAATGCCATTGGTATTAACGGAAATAACTCGCATGGTAAAGCCTGATTCTATGGTGTGTGTATGATACCTGAAATACCCTTACCGGTAGTATAAATCGCGTATAATTATGCCGCTTAACTGGTACAGGTATTGCGACATGATACAGGAAAATAAAAAACGGTTTATCGAGCTTGCGCTAAAATATAAGGTGTTACGATTTGGTGAGTTTACCCTCAAATCCGGTCGTATTAGCCCGTATTTTTTTAATGCGGGTCTGTTTAATACTGGTAGTGCGCTGGCACAGCTTGGCAGGTGTTATGCACAGAGCATTGTCGATAGTTCTATTAACAGTGATATAATTTTTGGCCCCGCCTACAAAGGTATTCCACTGGTGGCGGCGATTGTTTATGCACTGTCTGATGTGTATGGTATTGATAAACCCTATGCGTTTAACCGTAAAGAAGCCAAAGATCATGGCGAAGGGGGAGTCATTGTCGGTTCGCCGTTGCAGGGTAATGTGCTGATTGTGGATGATGTGATTACAGCCGGTACAGCAATTCGTGAAGCAGTGGAAATTATCCGGGTGCAATCCGCTCAAGCCTCGGCGGTATTAATCGCACTGGATCGGCAGGAAAAAGGTAACGGCGATCTATCGGCAATACAGGAAGTGCAGCGTGATTTTGCTCTGGAAGTATTCAGTATTGTCACCATGACAGATTTGATTGCCCATCTGCAAAGCGATGCAATATACCAGCCGCATCTTGAGGCTATGCAACGTTATCGGGAGAAATACGGGGTCAGAACGTAAAACTTCCTGCAATGAGTTTTATACCGATCAGTAAAGTGACCACTTCAAAACTTCGTTTGATTAATTTATTTCCTTTCACGATAGAGAAGTGGGCACCAGCATAGCCGCCGATTAATGAACCCAGCACTAATGCCGGTATCCATAACCAGTAAATATGACCCAGTAAACCTAGCGTAAGGGCACCGGCACTATTCCAGAATAGACCGACAAAAACCAGCGTATAGGCAACGGCCAGTTTATAGTCGTGGCCGAACCAGCGAATTAGCCACAGGGTAACGAACAGACCGGTACCTGAAGTAAGTGAGCCATTTAAAATACCGATAACAAACAGGACTGCTCCACCGGTAATATAACCACGGCGATGGCGGTTACGGGGCTGGTATACCTGGCCCAGCCGGGGGGAGAAAATAGAGTACAGCCCCAGCCCCGTGGTTAACAGGCCTAATGCCAGTCTGGAGAGTACATCCGGTATTTGCAAAATAACACTTGCACCCAGAATAACGCCAGGTACTCCGCATAAGATCATCAGTATGGCGAAGTGGCGTTCGAGGTGGTTTTCCTTTAAATGCCGTGCGGTTGCGCCGATACCTAGTGCGACGGTGGCGACTTTATGTGTTGCCAATGCGACCGCAAAGGGTAAACCAAGGAAGATCAGAACGGGCAGTTGTATGAGGCCAGCGCCACCGCCGGAGAGGGCTGAAAAGGCATTAGCAACCAGCGCAATAATAAAAATAAGCAGTTGTTCAGCCATACATTTATTCAGATGGAATTCGGTCTATACTCAGTGGTCATTAACATAATGTTCTGAGGCATTCATCATGCGTTTTTTCAAGTCCACGATTATACCGGTAATTTGTCTGTTTGCCTGCGGTGTTTTCCCCGCTCAGGCAAGGCTATATAAATGGGTGGATAATAATGGTCAGGTACATTTTGGCGACAAGGTTCCGATAGAGTATCTGGTCAAAAAGCATGAGGAATTAAATGCGTCCGGTGATGTGGTGAAACAATATCATGTAGCCGAAACGCCCGCGCAAAGAGCAGAGAAAAGGCGTATTGAAAAAGCAAAAAAACGCGCCGAGTTGATACAGAAAAAAAAGCAACGGCGTGATCGGGTACTGCTCGATACCTATACCACGGAGCGGGACCTGGTAATGGCGCGTGATTCGCGTCTTGATGCCGTGAACTCACAGACTAAGCTATCTCAGTCTATTGTTAATGATTCCATTGCCAGCGTGAAAGCCTTAAACGAGCGTATTAAACGTATCCAGTCATCCGGACGGAAGGTGCCAGAAGATATTTTTCTCCGCCTGAAAAATGAGCAGCAACAGATTAAAATGCACAAACAGGTGGTTACTCAACATAGAAAGCGTTACCAGGAGATTGAAAAACAATTTAACGGTTATATCAAACGTTTCCGTGTGTTAAAAGCTGAGGAGCAAGCACGGCAGAAAAAACGGCAGCAGGAAAGTGATCTGTGATTGATGGCTTATCCTTTAATCAGGGTACCTACACCTTCGTCCGTTAGCAGTTCCAGTAGCACGGCGTGAGCAACTCTGCCATCAATAATATGCGCTGTTTTAACCCCGGAATGTACGGCATCCAACGCACAGTTTACCTTGGGTAACATACCACCCTGAATGGTCTTATCGTCGATAAATCCGGCGACCCGGCGAGCATCCAGTCCGGTTAGAATTTCTCCCTGTTTGTCTAGAATGCCGGCAGTATTGGTTAGCAGCAGCAATTTTTCTGCGCCCAGAATGCCGGCCATTTTGCCCGCCACCAGGTCGGCATTGATATTGTAGGAGACTGCATCCTGACCGACACCGATGGGAGCAATGACGGGAATAAAGTGCCCTTTTTCCAGTGTGCGAACCAGTGATGGATCAATGGCTGTTACCTCACCAACATGGCCAAGGTCAAGAATTTCCGATGCCTTCAACTCGGGTGATTTGTGCGTAATTTCCATTTTTTTTGCCCGTATCATAGCGCCATCTTTTCCGGTTAAGCCGACCGCCTGACCACCATTATGATTAATCAGGTTAACGATACTTTTGTTAACCAGCCCGCCCAGTACCATTTCAACCACATCCATGGTTTCGTTATCGGTGACGCGCATGCCATCAATAAACTCGGATTTCTTGCCGATTTTATCCAGTAGCTTGCCAATTTGTGGCCCGCCACCATGTACTACCACCGGGTTTACGCCAACCTGTTTCAGCAACACAATATCTTTGGCGAAACTGGTTTTCAGCGCTTCATCCACCATCGCATTGCCGCCAAATTTGATGACCACGGTTTTATTGTTCAGCCGTTGCAAATAAGGCAGAGCCTCAGATAGTACATTAGCGATATGGATGGCAGATTGTTTATCCACGGTGGCTCCTTATATAGATGAAGGCGTTATTTTGCCTGTAGTCGATAATAGATGGAAGGTGCAGGGGAAAATTAATGCGGTAATCAGGGTTTTTCTGGCGGTGATTAAAATGGTAACTGTAAATGGCTGTCAATCGCCAGCAGTTGCTGGCGGAAAATCTGCTGAATCTGTTGCAGTCGATCATGGCTATCGGCTTCAAAACGTAACACCAGACAGGGCGTGGTATTTGAAGCGCGCACCAGTCCCCAGCCATCGCGATAATTAACCCGGATACCGTCGAGGGTGATTTTTTCAGCGTTTTCAAAATGGGACTGGCGAATGAATTTATCCATAAATATGTAATGTTCACCCTCGGCAAAAGGAATCTGTAATTCCGGGGTATTAATACTATCGGGCAGGTGGCTGAAAAGCTGTGCGCTGGTTTCTGTATGATGGCTAATAATTTCCAGCATACGTGCGCCGCCATACAGACCGTCATCGAAACCCAGCCAGCGATCATTAAAGAACAGGTGTCCGCTGAGTTCCCCGGCAAGTTCAGCGCCGGTTTCCTGTAGTTTGGCCTTGAGTAAAGAATGGCCGCTTTTCCACATCAGTGGTCGGCCACCATGCTGGCTGATAAAATGAGACAGGTTGGAGGTGGACTTCACATCATAAATAATTTGCGCGCCGGGTTTTCGCTGTAGTATGTCTTCGGCAAACAGCATTATCTGACGGTCCGGCCAGAGAATATCCCCATTATTATCAATAACACCGACACGGTCAGCATCGCCATCGAAAGCCAGTCCGATATCCAGTGATTTTTCACGCACAAGATGCTGTAGTGCAACAAGATTTTCTGTTTTTGACGGATCCGGATGGTGGTCTGGGAAAAGTCCGTTCACCTCACAGGATAGCGTGCTAACCTGGCAACCCAGACGGGTAAAAAGCGTTTTTGCAATGACTGCGGCAGCGCCACTGCCACAGTCAATACCGATGTTCAATTTGCGGGTTAACGTGATACTTTCCGCCACGGCATCACAATATTGCGGCAGAATATTCTGCTGGCGGTAACTGCCGCTGCCCGTACTCAGATGACCGCTCTGGATATACTGATAAAGAGCGGTAATTTCATCACCATAAAGCGTATTACCGGCAAGCATCATTTTTAGTCCATTATCCTCGGGCGGGTTATGACTGCCAGTAATCATAATGCCGGTTGTGGTGTGAAAAAAATGGGTAGCAAAATACAGTACCGGAGTAGGCACCAGACCGATATCAATGACGTTACAGCCACCTGCCTGCAAACCCTGGCTCAGGCTGCGGCCAAGCAGCGGGCTGGAAAGGCGACCATCGCGACCGATAACAATGGTTGGCTGATTCTGCGCGAGTGCGATATTGGCAAAGGCCTGGGCGATCTGCTGTACTACCTGTTGTGACAGTTCTTTCGTAGCGTTGCCGCGTATATCATAGGGCCGAAAAATGCTGGCAGAAATATTCATAAATTAAGGGCTACCCTTTGACAGACACCGAGGCTACCTGTCAAATTCGTTAGATATCTGATAAAGCGGAAGCATCACAGGTAAAGTTTAGGCTATATTCAGGGTGACTTTCATTTTCAGCCATTGATTTTAGTGTTTATACAGAGTGTGGAATCCGCTTATCCCGGTATTGTTGATAATACTGGCTAATCTGTGCGATCAGTTTTCTGGCCAGCTGTGTTTTTCGTGTGGTATCGAAATAATGCTGTGTGATTTCGCCATTATGTTGCTGAAACAGGTGTACACGGTTATACAGGCTGTTGAAACCCGTTGGCGGGTTGCCAGTAGAGGATGTGCCAACATCGTTGGCAATAATCATATCCAGATTTTTGCGTTGTAATTTATCGATGGCATGTTGTTGCAGATGCTCCGTTTCGGCGGCAAAACCAATCACCACAGGTCGTGGTTGCAGGCGGGCAACCTGAGTAAGTATATCCGGATTTTTAACCAGAGCCAGCGTGAGTTGATCACTGTGTTTTTTTATTTTCTGTGTGGATTGCTGTGCTACCCGATAATCTGCAACTGCGGCAGAGGAAATATAAATGTCAGTATTATGGATATTTTGCATGACTGCCTGCAACATTTCCTCTGCGCTTTCAATTTGAATCAGCGTATCCACTGGTGCTGGCGTAAGGCTGGTGGGGCCACTGATAAGCGTGACCTGCGCCCCGGCTTCGTGTGCGGCGGCAGCCATTGCATAACCCATACGACCGGAACTACGGTTAGTGATATAACGTACCGGGTCAATCGCTTCGTGTGTCGGTCCGGCAGTAACGATAACGTTTAAGCCCTGCAATAGTCCGCTGGTAAAACACTGGCTCAGGTTTCTGAGCAGGACATCAGTTTCCTGCATTCTGCCTTCACCGGTTTCGCCGCAGGCCTGAATACCGTTATCGGGGCCGAATTGATACCAGCCGTTATCCAGTAGTATCCGGCAATTTTCAGCGGTAGCCGGATCGGCCCACATTACCCGGTTCATCGCCGGGGCAAAACACTTGATGGCTTCGCTGGCAAGGCAGAGCGTGGTGAGCAGATTATCCGCCCGCCCGTGTGCAAGCTTGGCAATGGTATTGGCACTGGCAGGAACGATTAGAATAGCGTCTGCCCAGCGGGCCAGTTCGATATGACTCATGCCCGCTTCGGCCGTTTCATCCAGCAGTGCGAGGTGTACCGGATTGCCGGAAAGCGCCTGAAAGGTCAGTGCTGAGACAAATTCGGTCGCCGCCGAGGTCATTACAACCTGTATCTGTGCCCCGGCTTTTTTCAGGCGGCTGCACAGATCGGCACTTTTATAGGCCGCAATACCTCCAGTAATACCCAGAAGAATATGTTTGCCTCGTAAACGATTCATGGGGGTATTCTATCACCGGTATATCATCGGTAGTAGAAGATTCCCTTTTGGCGTAATTTCCTGTCAGATTATTCTGATATAAACGGTTGTACATTGTGTTTTTATCTGCGCCACGTATGATGGGACTTCTTCTTTATGATAGTTTAAATTCAGGGACGAAGCATGGCGATTACCGACTGGCCGATGAAGGAACGGCCTCGCGAAAAACTTCTTCACCAGGGTGCAGCGGCACTGTCCGATGCAGAATTGCTGGCCATTTTTTTACGCACCGGTGTGCCCGGTTGTACTGCTGTGGATCTGGCTCGTCTGCTACTGGATAATTTTGGTGGGTTGCGACCTCTGCTGGAAGCCAGTCAGGAAGAATTCTGTAGCGCAAAGGGACTGGGGCCGGCAAAGTATGCACAGTTACAGGCAGTACTGGAAATGGCACGCCGTCATCTGTATGAAAAACTTCGTCGTGGCGATGCCATGAGTAGTGTACAACATACACGCCAGTACCTTGCCACTCAGTTGCAGGACTGCGTACAGGAAGTTTTTGCCTGCCTGTTTCTGGATAACCGCAACCGGGTGATCAGTTTTGATAAAATGTTCTATGGTACTATTGACTGCGCCAGTGTCTATCCACGTGAGGTAGTCAAACTGGCGTTAAAGAAAAATGCCGCCGCAGTGATTCTTGCGCATAATCATCCCTCCGGGGTGGCAGAACCCAGCCGCGCGGATGAGCAAATTACCCGCCGCTTAAAAGATGCGTTGGCACTGGTTGACATTCGTGTGCTGGATCATTTTGTAGTGGGTGATGAAGTGGTGTCGTTTGCAGAGCGCGGCTTGCTGTAATACAGACAGGCGTATTTCTGCGGCTGATGTTTCCTTGTGCATACAAATTATTAGTAGATTAAAATGGCATGGTTGAAATCGATCATCTTCTTCTGCCCGGTTACCAGCCGGTATCATTACAAATTGGTGCCGGAGAATGTATCGGGATCAGCGGTGCCTCCGGTAGTGGTAAAACCCGTCTATTACGCGCGATTGCCGATATGGATGAGCATCAGGGTGAAGTTTGCCTTGACGGTGTGGTATCAACGTTAATGCCCGCCAGCAAATGGCGCAAAAAAGTGGCATTATTGCCAGCTGACAGTGTCTGGTGGTTCGATCATATTGGCGAACACTTTCAGTCATATAACGATTATTTTTCGGCGCTGGGTTTTACTGAAGAAATCATGCAATGGGAATCTGTACGCTGTTCCAGTGGTGAAAAACAAAGGCTGTCGATTATCCGCCTGCTGGAAAGTAATCCGGTATTATTATTACTGGATGAACCAACCGCTAACTTAGATCAGCAAAGTAGCCAGCAGGTAGAGGCGTTGATTCAGCACTATCTGAAAACCCGCCCTGCTTCGGTTATCTGGGTTGCGCATTCCGAGTCACAGCTACAGCGTATGGCGCAGCGCCGTTTTATTATGACGGACAGTGGCCTGCAATCGGTTACAACATGAACACATTAATTTCACTGCACTATCTGGATCTTGGTCTTGGCGCACTGCTGGTACTGGCGTTGATTACTCTGGTAGGCAGAATGCAGCTGGGGCTTGGCGTATCCTTACTGATTGCTGCCATCCGCACGGCGTTGCAGTTAAGCATTCTGGGGCTGATTTTAAAAGTAGTATTCAGTGAGGCGAATATCCTCTGGGTCGCAGTTATGAGTGCGGTCATGCTGATTGCAGCTGCGTTGGAAATTGTGTCCCGGCAGAAGCGAAAATTGCATCGGCGCTGGGGTTTTTCTATCAGTATTTTTTCTCTGTTTATTTCTTCCTTTCTGATTACCGTGTTTGCCTTATTGATTATTATCCGGGTGGAGCCGTGGTACATGCCGCAATATGCAATACCGCTGCTGGGTATGTTGCTGGGTAATACCATGAACGGCATTGCCTTGGGGATGGATCGGCTGATCCAGACCTCCTGGCAGCAGCGCGTGGTCATTGAGCAGCGCCTGATGCTTGGGCAAACGGCCGCTGAGTCAATTCTGGATATACGCCGCGAGAGTATGCGTGCAGGGATGATTCCCATTATTAATGCGATGGCTGTTGCCGGTATTGTCAGTCTGCCAGGGATGATGACCGGGCAGATACTGGCCGGTAGTTCTCCCCAGGAGGCGGTGAATTACCAGATTCTGATTATGTTTTTAATTACCGCAGGCACCGGTTTTGGTGTCATATCGGTATTACGTCTGATCTCAATTCGCATGTTTGACACTCGCGAGCGGTTACGCTTCGACCGTATTATACGTTCGTAGAGAGCAAGGCTCTCGGCTAATAAAACCAGCAATAAAAAGGATGATTCACATGGCTTTCAACAGAGCCAGATCTTTACGTACAATTTCTGCGGATTGATTGAACATCGTCCGTTCCGCTTCATTCATGTTTAGTTCTATGATATCTTCAACACCGTTTTGTCCCAGTACGGCCGGCACACCGAGTGCAATATCACGATGTCCGTATTCCCCTTCGAGTAAGCAGACGGTCGGTAATATACGGCGGCGATTGTGCACAATGGCATCGACCATTTCAGCAACCGAGGCGGCAGGGGCATCGTAGGCACTACTGATCTGACGTAAGCCAAGAATTTCTGCACCACCAACGCGGGTACGCTCAACAATGGCATCCAGTTTATCTTTAGCGATAAAGTTTTCCACCGGGATACCGGCAATGGTGCAATAACGTAGCATCGGTACCATGGTATCACCATGCCCACCCAGCACCATGGTATTGATGTTCATACTGGAATAACCCGTTTCCATGGCAATAAAACTGGCCATGCGGCTAGAATCGAGTACCCCGGCCTGACCAAATATACGATTACGCGGCCAGCCGGTTTTGATAGAAGCGTGATAGGTAATTACATCAACGGGATTGGTAACAAACAGCAAAATTGCATCGGGAGCGTATTTCATTGCGCCGTCAATCACACTATCCATAATCGGAATATTACTGGACAATACATCCGAGCGCGACATGCCGGGCTTGCGAGGCAGACCGGCCGTAACGATGATGATTTCAGAATCGGCCATCAGACTATGATCAACACCGCCGGTGAGACGGGTATCGTAGCAAAAAAGCGGAGAGACCTCCTGAACATCCAGTGCTGCGCCTTTGGCGGCACCTTCACGTATATCAAGCAGGATAATTTCGCGACACAGGTTTTTAGCGGCTAAAAACTGTGCAGTGGATTCGCCGACCCGGCCGGCTCCTACGATGGTGATTTTATTCATTGTCTGGCTCCCGATTATACTGGTCAGCAAGCCGACTTCACTGGAAGTTGGCTACGGACAGTTATTGTTTCTAGAGTATCGTTAGATGATTAATCAAGTATTGTTATATGTAGCAGTTAATCATGCAGACTGATGGAAAAGGAGAAAATTCCATAGAAAAACAGACCAGATTGCTCTGAAAGCAGGCTACTACCCCCTGTTTTTAGAGGTTTCTATCGTTAGGATAGCGGGGGATATGACCAAGTTCCACTTTTCCGCACCAGGTATCCTTTTTATCCGTTTCAGTAATAAGTGGTATGCTTGTACTGCGATTAAAGTTGAGCTGGCAGTTGGAATAACCAAATGCGGATACTCTTCACTAGCTAAGTAGCAGGTATACCCCCTCCTTATCCTCTGGTGAGGGCGGGTTCATCCCTTGCTTACTTTTTTTGGAAGTCTAAAGCACGACTGGATATTTAAAATTGCTTAACTAAGCAGTGAGCATATGAAGAAAAATGCAGTGGCTTACATGAGGCATTACAACCTGAAGAGGTTGCATATAGCGAATGGCAATCAGTCATCCATTAACTATGAAAATTTTCTAAAAAAAGTGTCCGGTTGGGCTTGACCAGTACACTTCTGAAAAAATATTTGTAGCGGGCATAAATGATATGAGCAAATATAAAACCAGTGGTGTTCAGGGGCGCTTCCAACCAGGTTCAAACGATCAGGTGCCTGAAAACAAACCTGGCATTACAGACCCGGCAGAACGGGATGAAGCCGAACTGGTTTTGCTGGCAAAACTTTATGAAGCGGTTCTTTTATACGATTTACCCAACGGGCAGGTTAAGGTTGCTGACATGTGTAGCAGCTAAAGCCTTGCACTAAAATGCATAGTTTTGACTGGCGGACGGAGACAATAAAATAAACGCCTGAATAGCATGGAAACCGTGCTACTATGTATTTATGATCGTTTCTTTTAAGAACCAGGCAACAGAAGATATTTTCAATGGTAAAAATACAAAAAATGCCAGAAAGCTTTGTCCTCGCTCATTGTGGAAAATATCAGCAAGAAAACTCGATCAGCTTGATTCTGTTGTAACGCTTGAAGAACTTAAAGTACCACCGGGTAATCGACTTGAAAGTTTATCCGGTAACAGGAAAGAAGAATTTAGTATAAGAATTAACGATCAATACAGAATTTGTTTTAAATGGAGCGAGTCGGGACCATTTGATGTAGAGATCACAGATTATCATTAGAGGTAGAAATATGCGCATTCCCACACATAGAGAACCAACTCATCCAGGAGAAATGCTGAGAGAAGAATTTCTCAAACCAATGGAAATTAGCCAACGAGATTTGGCTGACGCTATTCATGTGCCCTACCAGCGAGTGAATGAACTTATAAATCAAAAGAGAGGTGTTACCCCCAGCACGGCTCTTCGTTTAGCCAGGTTTTTTGGCGTTTCCGCGGACTACTGGTTAAATCTACAAATACGGTGTGATTTATACCGCGCACAACAATCTGAAAAAACGGATATTGATTCTATCCAGTTGAACGCCGGGCGGGCACAAAAGATGAGATGGTGCCAGAAATGAGAGAAGGCTGCTGTGCCCTAATTTGCTATGAGTTCAGGCTTCTTTGACCTGTCGGGATTTACCAGGAAATTTTCTGGCAATGCCTGATGCAATGGCAGCTTTGGAAACAGCGTGGGGTATTACCTCAAGCAGGCGTGGATCCAGTGGCTTGGGAATAATGTATTCCGGTCCGAATACCATGGTGTCAACATCGTAGGCATCTAATACGCACTGTGGCACGGGTTCGCGTGCCAGGCTGGCAAGGGCATGTACGGCGGCAATTTTCATTTCTTCATTGATACAGCTGGCGCGGACATCCAGTGCACCTTTAAATATATAAGGGAAACCTAAAACATTATTTATCTGATTGGGGTAGTCGCTACGACCGGTACCCATAATTAGGTCATCACGTGTCATGTGCGCCAGTTCAGGCATAATTTCTGGATCGGGGTTTGACAGGGCAAAAACAATTGGGCGTTCTGCCATGGTGGCGAGGATGTCGGAGCTGAGTAAATCCGGGCCGGATACACCAATAAAAACATCGGCACCATCCATTGCTTCTGCCAGAGTACGTTTATCGGTTGTTACTGCAAACCTGCGTTTGTATGGGTTCAGGTCGTCCCGCCCACTATGGATAATTCCTTTACGATCCACCATAAGCAGGTTTTCAGGATTTGTTCCCAGGCGTTGCAGTAATGCCATGGAGGCAATACCGGCGGCCCCGGCACCCAGACAGACGACCCGGATATCTTCAATCTTTTTATGTTGTAATGTTAATGCGTTTAATAAAGAGGCGGAAATAATAATGGCAGTGCCATGTTGATCATCATGGAACACCGGAATATCCAGTTGTTCGACTAATGCCTCTTCAATTTCGAAACAGTGTGGGGCGGCAATATCTTCCAGATTGATCCCGCCAAATGTGGGGGCGATATTTTTAACCGTCCTGATAAATTCCTCGCTGGATTCTGCGCTTACTTCAATGTCGAATACATCAATATCAGCAAATGCCTTGAACAGCACCCCTTTGCCTTCCATTACCGGTTTTCCCGCCAGTGGGCCGATATTACCCAGCCCCAGAACCGCAGTGCCATCGGTAATGACAGCCACCAGATTACCTTTTGAGGTGTAGTCATAAGCCGCTTCCTTATCACGACTGATTGCCCGGCAGGGTTCGGCGACGCCGGGGGTATAAGCCAGTGACAGGTCTAGTTGTGTTTTGCAGGGCTTGGTGATTTCTATGGCAATTTTCCCGGGGTTGGGCTGGGAATGGTAATCTAGAGACTGTTGCTTGAAGCGTGTAGGCATGGCGATTCAGGAAGAATAAATAAAATAAAGGGAGGCATTCTACCATTTTTATGGCATAGATGCCGACATAAACCGATAGTTCGGGTGTGGGTATTATGGTGCGATGAGAGCGGTATGACTTATTTAGTGTTGTCTTTGCTGCACTGGTGAAATACTTCTATTGCAAGAGGATGATGAATTCGCATATAAAGTCCACCATGACGGCTTTGGTTTAACCAGCCTCGAACCAGTATATTCTTCCCCTTTAATGCCTTGATCTGTTGCTGGTTAAACAGATCCATGTCTGCGGGACGTATGCCTACGGTTACTCGTCCTGCAAGATGTATCCAGTAGCCCTGACGGTTGATTTCAACTCGTTCAACCTTGCCCTGTAACAAATGAAAGCCACGGCTATCTGCACTGATTGTCCTGCTTGATATAATTGTTGAGGGTTGTGACCATAGTCCGATTTTCCTGCAACGAGCACGTCTTTCCACTTTGAGGTAACAGTTTGCAAGGGTTGTATCGGGTGGAATGGTTAATGTACTGGCAAGACCATGCTGGAGAAGTTTTACCTGAATATTTTCCCCATCGCTAAGGAATAGATGAGCAAGCGTGCGGCCATAGTGATCCTTTCTGTCGGGACCAGGCTGTAGCAAAACCGGAGTATTGGCGGGTAGTAGCCGTTGCAGGTAGTCGCGTGCCGCATTAGCGTAAGGTTCTGCTTTCTGTAACGTGTGCGAGCGTGATCTGCGTGCGAGTTCCGGTGCGTTGATACCAATCAGGCGAATTTTTTCACCATTTTTCAGTGTGACGGTGTCACCATCATGGACATATTTAATGGTTGCCCGGCGGTCAATATGTCGGGCAGGGCAGACGGGAGCCGCCTGTGCTGCCTGTAGCAGCAGGCTCAGGCATAAAAAGAGACACGCAAGCGTGCCTCTTCTGTGCCGCATTAGTTGTAA
>CAYXNL010000012.1:2995-46786 GCA_964466455.1 uncultured Thiotrichaceae bacterium | reverse complement strand
ATCTATCCTGTTAGTAACTGTGTAAATTCCCGTTTATTCCTTTTTATTCATCCTGTTAGTAAGTGTAGTGCATTTTAAAATTCTGACAGCGTTTAGGGTAAGCGGTTCATCAGACCTCTTTGAAGTTGCTGATGTACTCAATGGCCTTGGCTATATGTGGTCTATCTGTATAAAAATGGGGCGAAAAACGAATGCCACCACCGCGTAATGCACAGATAACTCCTTTTTCCTGTAGATATTGATAAAGATGGTTATTATCTACATCTTTGCAACGGAACGTAACAATGCCTGCATATCTATCCGTTAACTGGCAGGTAAGCACTTCAATGTTATTCATCGTATTAAATACTTCAAACAGATACTGGCTGTTTGCCAGTATCTGTTGCTCAATATTTTCCAGCCCGATTTTGAACAGTATATTTAGTGAGCTATTCAATGCGACGATTCCCGTCATATTCAGGCTGCCACACTCAAAGCGTTGGGCATTATCGGCAGGCTGCCAGTCGGTTTGCTCAAAATCCAGTGGGTTCCGTACCATATGCCAGCCATATTGAGAAAGCTGTAGCTGATCCATCATTTTGCGGCGACAATAAAATAAAGCTGTCCCTTCTGGTGCACATAACCATTTATGTCCATCGGCAACAACAGCATCGGCGGCAATGGCATCGACATCAAAGGTCATAGCACCCAGAGACTGTATGGCATCGATACAGTAAAAAATATTACGCTGGCTGCAAACCTCACCAAGATATTGAAGGTTTAAGCGTAGACCACTGGCATACTGTACTGAGCTGCAACTGAGTACACGGGTACGTCTGTCCATCGCATCAATAAGGTTCTGTTCGGCAGATAATGGGTCACTGATATCAACCAGTCGGGTTTCTACTCCCTGTTTGGCCAGTGCCTGCCAGACGATTCGATTGGATGGGAATTCATCAGCGGGGATAACAACGTTATCTCCAGTCTTCCAGGGTAGACCCTGGGCAATAATAGACAGCCCTTCCGAGGTGTTTTTTAAAATAGCGATTTCATCACTACTGCTGGCATGGATCAGCTTTGCCAGTTGCTGGCGCAGATGATTTTCTATTTCGATCCAGTGAGTATAGCGCTGTGAACCGATGCGGGCATTCTCCTCTGCAAAAGTACAAATGGCATCACGTGTAGCCAGTGGCCATGGACCGACTGCCGCATGATTAAGGTGAATGATATTTTTATCCAGCTGGAAAATTTTTTTCATTGTCTTGCCTGATGTTGTCCGGCTTTACTAACAATAAGTATCCTTTTTATCTGTTTCAGTAATATGTCCGTTTCGGTTGTTATGTTTCAGTAATATCTGTACTTTGTTGACAGTACGGGAACATGCTAGCAAAATCACAACTGTTTCCTGGCAGGCTAATAAAATACAGGTAATTAACCGCAACGAACAAACCGTAGTGTAACGCGATGGCTGTAGAAATAGAACGAAAATTTAAACTCGCTTCTGATGCATGGAAAACACATATCAGTCGGGAAATAGTCATTCAACAGGGGTATTTGCAAACCGGTCTGGAAGCAGGGCAGTGTTCCTCCGTGCGTATTCGTGTTGCCGACGAGAAGGCAACACTTAATATTAAAAGTATAGAGATGTCCATTCACCGTACTGAATATGAATATAGTATTCCGCTTACCGATGCGCGCTACATGCTGGAAAATCTGTGTGAAGGTTACCTGATTGAAAAAACACGATATCTGGTACCACAGGGGCAACACACCTGGGAAGTTGATATTTTCAGGGGCAGGAATCTGGGATTGCAGATGGCAGAAATTGAACTCAAGACGATGCAGGAAAGCATTAAATTACCTGACTGGATAGGCGAGGAGGTAAGTGATAACCCCCATTTTTATAACAATTATCTGATTAAACACCCATTTCAACACTGGAAAGAATAAAAATCTGCTATGATTACTCATCCTTGTGTTTTTTGGAATATATCTATTGGTAACGGGTTGAATGTCTGCATGTTTATCTGAACTGGCGATACGTGTCATGATTGTGGATGACCATGATCTTGTACGCCATGGATTTAAAAGTCTATTGGGTGCAAGTAAAGGTATTGATGTGATAGCAACCGCCAGCAGTGGTGAAGAAGCCATACGTTTCTGCCGGGAACATGAAGGTGAAATTGATATTATTTTAATGGATGTCAGTATGCCCGGTATTGGTGGTATCGAGGCTACTCATCGTATTAGCAAAAGCTGGCCACAGATTGGCATTATTATTGTTACGGTACATAATGATGGGCCGTTACCCAAACAGTTACTTAACGGTGGAGCCAAAGGTTATCTCACCAAAGGCAATGGCGTCGAGGAAATGATTGCTGCGATCAGGGACGTGTTTGCAGGCAAGCATTATATTGCCAAGGAGATCGCCCAGCAGCTTGCCCTGTCTGTTTTACCGGGTGAAGTCAACCCGCTGGATCAGCTATCTATGCGTGAAACCCAGGTATTGATGATGATTGCGCGGGGTACCCGAACACAGGAAATTTCTCGCATACTCAGCCTGAGTCCAAAAACTATCAGTACTTATCGTGCGCGGCTATACGAAAAACTCAATGTTTCCTCCGATATAGAAATGTTACATCTGGCGATGAAATATGGCGTTTTTGATGAAAACAGTATGAGTAAATAGCGCAGGAAGGCAATTAAGGTAGTAAAACGCCAAAAGTCTATCCTGATTCAGGTAAAATAGCTTTTTTCTCAACTCCGAAATATAAGAAATTAATGCGATTAAGCAAGATCAAACTCGCCGGTTTTAAATCCTTCGTCGATCCAACTACCATTCATCTGCCCAGCAACCTGACCGGTATTGTTGGCCCCAATGGCTGTGGTAAATCCAATACTATTGATGCGGTGCGTTGGGTAATGGGAGAATCCTCCGCCAGGTATCTGCGTGGAACGTCCATGGATGATGTTATTTTTAATGGCTCATCGGCACGCAAGCCGGTTGACATGGCTTCGGTCGAGCTGATATTTGACAATAGTGATGGCAAACTTGGCGGGCAGTATTCACAGTATGCCGAAATTTCGGTAAAGCGTACGGCGACCCGTGACGGGCAGTCAAAATATGCACTAAATGGTACCCGTTGCCGTCGCCGTGATGTGGCAGACCTGTTTCTTGGTACCGGTCTGGGTCCGCGCAGTTATGCAATTATTGAACAGGGTATGATTACCCGTATGATTGATGCAAAACCCGAGGAGTTGCGAACTTTTCTGGAGGAGGCTGCCGGTATTTCCAAATATAAGGAACGGCGCCGTGAAACCGAAACACGTATCCGCCATACCCGTGAGAATCTTGACCGCCTGAGCGATCTGCGTGAAGAGATAGACAAACAACTGGCGCGTCTGCAACGTCAGAGTCGTAGTGCGGAGCGCTACAGGGAATTAAAACAGCAGGAGCGACTACTAAAAGCGGAATATCTGGTGCTGCACTGGCAGGAGCTGAAAATCCGTCTGGATGAACGTGACCGTGAAATTCAGACCACAGAAACGCAGCTGGAAAAAGTCATCGCCGAGCAACGCGCAGCAGAATCACGTATTGAACAGCTACGCCAGCAAAATACCGTAGCCAACGATACATTGAATCAGGTGCAGGGAGATTTTTATCGCATCGGTGCAGATATTTCTGCAAAAGAGCAGAGTATTAAATATCAGCAGACGATGCAAAAGCGCCAACAGACCGACCTTGAACGTATTGAAATATCTTTGGCCGATGCCCTTCAGGCACTACAGTCCGACCGTGATGCGCTTGATGATATTGTTCGCCAGCTTCATCAGGATGAGCCGGTACTGACAGTGTTGCAGCAGAAGGAATCAGCGTTAGCCGAGCAACTACGCAGCTCCGAACAGCTTATGCAGAACTGGCAGCAGTCGTGGGATGAAATAAATCAGTCTTATTCACAGGCAGCTCAGCAGGCGCAGGTTGAACGTTCCCGAATGGAACAACTTGAACGTCATGTTGATGAACTTAAACAGCGTCTACAGAAAATTGATATTGAAAAGCAGGTCCTGCATGATGAAAATATGGCTGAGCAGATTAGCGATTTACAGCGTTTGCATAGCCGGGCCGGTGAGGAAAAAACTGAGGTGGAACAACAGCTTTCCGATACCCTTACGGCTATCCGCCAGAGTCGGGAAGAAATCATCAGCAGTGAACAGCAATCAGCAGAAACCCGCCGTAGTATTCACCGTATGCAGGGTAGCCTGTCTTCAATGGAAGCGCTACAGCAAGCAGCATTGGGTAAAACGGATAAAGTACTGCAACAATGGCTGGAAAAAGGCGGCCTGAAAGACAATATTCGACTGGCTCAGCAGCTTGATGTGAAAGAAGGCTGGGAGCTGGCGGTCGAAACTGTATTGGGTGAGACGCTGGAAGCTGTTTGTGTCGATTCTTTTTCCAGTCTGAGTGCTTCGCTACAGGCGGACAGTCTGCATACCCTGGGAAAAAGTAATCTGTCATTGCTTGAATCCAGTGTGCAGAAGCCGGATAGTGTTTCCTCTTCCCCCCAGCCATCATCGGACTTTTTGCTCAGCAAGGTAACTAGTACACTCTTTCTGTTGCCGTTACTGCAATCCGTGCGCATCGCTGAAACACTCGATCAGGCACTGGCTATGCGGATATCATTAAAAATAGGGGAAAGCATTGTGACCCGGGATGGTATCTGGCTGGGTCAGAACTGGCTGCGTATCAGCCATGATAAAGATGCTCGTGCCGGGGTGCTGGCGCGTGAACAAAGTATTCGGGCGTTACAGCAGCAACTGGCTGAAAAAGAAAAAATAGCCGATGAAATAAATATTGCACTGGCAGCATTACGTGAGGCGCTGCAGGTCAGTGAGCAACGCCGTGAAGAATTACAGCGCAGCGTAAACACCATTCATTCACGATTAAATGAAATTCAGGCACAGATTAGTGCGCGCGAATCCCGACAGGAACATATTATTAATCGTAGTAGAAATCTACAGCAGGAACAACAGGACGCACAGACATTACTGGATAGTGAAGTAGCGGCTATTGCCGAGGCAACCCGGTTACGTAACCAGTCGCTGACGTTGGCAGAAACTATGGAAACTGAACGGCGAATATTACAGCAGCAGCGTGAGACATTTACTCAGCAGTTACAGCAACATCGCAGTGAAATGCAGCAATTGCGGGAAAAATCTCATCAGCTTGCCATCAAAATTGAAGGTTTACGACAACGTAAAACAGGTCTGGAACAGAATGTTCAGCGTATGGGACAGACCCAGACGACACATCAGCAACGTAAACAGGAGCTGGAAGCAATCCTGACAACTGCCGCCGCGCCAACGGATGAAATGGAACGTGAGCTGAAACTTCTGCTGGAAAAACGTTTGCATGCAGAAGAAGGCCTGACGCAGGCCCGTCATCAGGTTGAGGAACTGAATCACCAACTGCGTGAGCATGAACAGCAGCGTAGTACTTTCGAACAGCAAAGCCAGCAGGTGCGTAGCAAACTGGAACAGGAACGTCTTGATAGTGAGGAATTGCGGGTACGCAGCAAAACAGCACTGGAGCAACTGGTTGAAACTGGTTTTGAGGCAGAAACTTTGCAGGACTCTCTGCACGAAGAAGCAAACTGCCAGCTCTGGGAGCAGAAGCTAACTGATATTGCACAGCGTATTTCCCGGTTAGGACCGATTAATCTGGCGGCCATAGATGAGTATAAGGAACAACAGGAACGTAAGGAATATCTGGATGAACAGAACAGGGATGTGGTGGCTGCACTGGAGATTCTGGAGCAGGCGATTGCTAAAATTGATGCGGAAACCCGCTCGCGTTTTAAGGAAACCTACGATCATGTTAACGCTCGCATCAAAGAGATGTTTCCGCGTCTGTTCGGTGGTGGTACTGCCTATCTGGAAATGACCGGTGATGATTTACTTAGTACGGGAGTGTCCATCATGGCACGTCCACCGGGTAAACGTATTTCTAATATTCATCTGATGTCCGGTGGAGAAAAAGCATTAACCGCAGTGGCACTGGTATTCGCTATTTTTGAACTTAACCCGGCACCTTTCTGTATGCTGGATGAGGTGGATGCACCACTGGATGAAGCCAATGTCGGGCGTTTCTGTCAACTGGTTAAGGAAATGTCCTCACAGCTACAGTTTATCTTTATTACTCATAATAAAACCACAATGGAAATTTCCGAACATCTCAGTGGTGTAACGATGTGCGAATCCGGTGTTTCCCGACTGGTTTCCGTGGATGTGGCAGAAGCAGCCACCATGGCAGGTGTTGGTGCATAACGATGGGATCATTTCGCTGGATATTACTGGCTGTCGGTATTGTTTTTATTGCGCTGCTTTATTTATTCGGACGTAAACGCCGTCAGCGTAAGCGCGAACGCGATGAGGTGTCCGCAGAGGACCTGCCACAATTTAATGCCAGTAACTGGGATGATTTTGATGAAGGGGTTGGACCGGTTCGGGTAATTAGCGGTGCTGGTTCGGCTGTGGATGTTCACACTAATAAAGATTCGTCCATCCGCACAGAATCCTCAGCAACGGATCACCTTCCCACTGGTATTATTGTTTTGTTTATTCTACCCAAACTGGATAATAAGTTCTCCGGTGCGCAGATTAATAGCTCGGTTCAGGCAATGGGACTGAAATTCGGTAAGATGAATATTTATCATTATCTCAAAGATGAGCGGACTGTTTTTAGTCTGGCGAATATGCATGAACCGGGTTCTTTCGATCCGGATACCATTCACGATCTACGCTCTTCCGGGCTCACTGTTTTTATGCAGGTTGATATTTCAGTAGGTGCAGATGCACTGGATGACCTGACAGAAATGCTGCAACGCAGTTACCAGATAGCGGGCTTAATAGATGGGCGTTTATGTAACCATCATCGTCAGCCATTGACCGAGCAGGATGCGGAAAACTACCGTAGCCAGGTAGAGGTGTTAAGGCAACCGGATAACTGAAAGCGATGGATCTTACCGATCAATATCGGTCTGATCTGTCGCATGACTTTTTCTAAATAGCACATACACCGCACCACTACCACCATCTTTTGGCAGCGCAGAATGGAAAGCGAGAACAGCAGGTGTTAGTCGTAACCAGCGATTGATCATGGGTTTGATCACTGGCTTTTCCTTCGAACGATAGCCCTTGCCGTGTACGATAATAACATGGCGCAGTTCCCTCTGTTCACAGTCGTAGAGAAAATTAATTAGCGCATGACGAGCCTGTTGTATGTTGAGGCCATGCAGATCTAGCTGATGTTCAATGGTCATTTTTCCCTGACGCAGTCGCCTCAGCGTTGTATGCTGGAGCCCACTAGCAGAAAAACTGAGTATATCGGGGCAATCTTCATTAACAGGAGCATCAGAAAAGACATCATTGATAGTGCAATCCTGTTCACTTTCTGTTTGCCGAAAAAGTTTGCGAACGGGTCTGGAAAGTGATACCCGGTTGCTGGATTTTAGTGGTGCAACGTCCCCCATTTCCTTATGGAATAAAGTGGAAGCATCATTTTTTGTATCGTCATCGCTCATTATGTGTATTAAAGGTACTATAGCAATACCTTTTCAATTCCACCATTATTTACTCTGCTAATAAAATCTTTTTCCCAGTTTTTGCCATATAACCGCTCCGACATTTCTACCACGATGTAGTCTGTTTTCAGACCGGTGTCATCTGCGTATCGTGCCAGACCCTGCTGGCAGGCCGGACATGAGGTGAGCAGTTTTACGGTATTATTTTTCACATGTTTTTTTCCGGTTAACTGTTCAATGGTTGAGCGAAGTTCTTCGCGTTTACGGTAACGCAGTTGTTCAGCAATATCCGGGCGTGACGTTCCCAAAGTACCGGCTTCGCCACAGCAACGTGCGGAAACTGGTACGTCTTTTTGCAGCAGGCTGCTTGTAATATCCGATATATTGCAGGTTTTCATCGGGTCATGACAGGGCTGGTGATAAATATATTGTGTGTCATCATCTGCCGTCAGGCTTACTCCTTTTTCCATCAAATATTCATGGATGTCAAGTAAACGGCAACCGGGAAAAATACGTTCAAATTCATATTTAAGCAACTGATCCATACAGGTTCCACACGAAACAATCACTGTTTTAATATCCAGATAATTCAGGGTGGTGGCAATACGATAGAACAATACCCGATTTTCGGTGGTAATAGCCTGTCCCTGTTCAGCCAGTCCGGCGGCTGTTTGCGGATAACCACAACACAGGTAGCCTGGTGGCATCACGGTTTGCACACCGAGTGTATACAGCATATTCAGGGTTGCCATGGCCACCTGACTAAATAGTCGTTCGGAACCACAACCGGGAAAGTAAAATACGGCATCACTCTGTTCATGGCTGGTTTCGGGGTCGCGGATAATAGCAACGTAGCGATCATCTTCAAGGTTAAGTAATGCCCGGCTGGTTCTGCGGGGGACATTGACACGAATGGGTTTTCTAACCAGATTAACGATTTGAGTGGTGACATCCTGTTTACCGGTGGTGCCCGGAGGAATACGATTCTTTTTGCCTAATAACCCCAGATGTTTTGCAAAAAAATGACCGGTATTAACACCAAAGAAACCGGCTTTTGCCAGAATAAGGCGGGTAGTTTTTACGGCGAACGGGGTTTTCATGTTTAAAAAGGCAATAGCAGCTTTGCCGGCGAGTGCACTTTTTTTCTGTCCCTGCTGGGTCAGAATTTTACGCATATGAATAGACACATTACCGAAGTCAATATTTACCGGGCAGGGGGGAAGGCATTTATGACAGGTAGTACAGTGGTCGGCAATATCATTCATCGAGTCAAAATGCGATAGTGATACGCCTCGGCGGGTTTGTTCTTCATACAGAAAAGCTTCAATCATTAAACCGGTGGCAAGAATTTTATCGCGAGGTGAGTAATACAGATTCGCTCGTGGTATATGGGTCATACAATGCTGTTTGCATTTTCCACAACGCAGACAGTTTTTTATTTCATCATTAAGTTCTCCCAGTTCACTGTCTTCAAGAATAATGGCTTCCTGTTGTAATAGTCGTAGTGAAGGGGTATAGGCCATATCCAGGTTGGAACCGGACTGTAATTTACCCCGGTTAAAATGCTGCTGCGGATCAATATGATCCTTATAGGTTTTAAAAGCTGTAATTTTCTCTGCATCCAGATACTTAATTTTGGTTAGACCGATACCGTGCTCACCGGAAATGACACCATCAAGTGACTGTGCCAGTGTCATAATACGGTCAACCATTTTATCGGCTTCGCGCAGCATGGCATAATTATCAGAATGCACGGGAATATTGGTGTGGACATTGCCGTCACCCGCGTGCATATGCAGGGCGATAAACAGGCGGGCATCACGAATTTCACGGTGAATCTGTGTAAGTTTGATACGCACCGCTTTCATTTCATCCCCGGCAAAAATTTCACGCAGGGGTGTAGTCAGTGTATGGGTTAATGAAATGCGATAATCACGTCGCAGAATTATATCAATAAGATTGTCATTCGTTCTGATCAGGCTGGTATCCATTTCCGCAATCAGATCCATATGCCGTTTAACCGGCTGGTCAAGATTTTCAAGTATGGCTGTCCAGCGTTGTTGCGTATGGCTGATTAACGCACAGGCCGACTGACATTTATTTCTGATGATGGTCTGTGATTCTTCGCTGTCATCATACCCATCAAACTGTCTGGCTTCTGTCATCGGGCCATTCAGGTAATCAGTTTTTGCTGCACAGATTTTCAGCTTGTTATGGATGGACTGTTCGATATTGATGCGCTCGATACCACGATTGTAATCAGCCAGCCGGTGCAGAGGAATCACCACGTCTTCATTGATTTTAAACGCATTGGTGTGAGAAGAAATGGCTGCGGTACGGGCACGGTCAAGCCAGAAACGATGCCTGGCCTCAGCACTGCTGGCGATAAACCCTTCTGCCTGGCGTTCTTTTGCCAGTGCAATCACTTTCTCTGCCATGGTATCAACCAGAGCTTCCTGATCCGCGCAGATATCAGCCAGCAATACCATTTTGGGTCTGCCGAATCCAGCAGCTTTGGTAGTGTATTTCACTGCCCGGATATAACGTTCATCGAGATGTTCCAGACCAGTGAGCAGAACGGTGTTGTCGCTGTCAAGCAGGGTTTTGATTTCAACCACTGCCGGTACCGCCAGGGCAATGTCCGCTGCAAAAAATTCCATGCATAATGTTCGCCTGTACGGTGGCATACGATGCAGAATGAAGGTGCCAGAAGTAATCAGACCATCACAACCTTCTTTCTGGATACCGGGCAGGCCGGAAAGATATTTATCGGTGACATCCTTGCCTAGTCCGGCGCGGCGGAAACTGCTGCCGAGGAGTTCAAGTTGTTGTTCCTTTCCAACCGGTGTTTTGCCGTCCTTATCGAAATGCTGAATACAAAAACGGACGGTTTTCTGGTCATGAATCTTACCCAGATTATGATTGAGTCGAGTCACTTCCAGCCACAGACCGTCCGGCGTTACCATCCGCCAGGAAACAAGGTTATCCAGTGCTGTTCCCCAGATAACTGCTTTTTTGCCCCCGGCATTCATGGCAATATTGCCACCGATGGTTGAGGCATCCTGTGAGGTAGGATCAACCGCAAAGGCCAGATCATGGCTCTGTGCCAGATCAGAAACCCGGCGGGTAATGACACCGGCACCACAGGTGACTACAGACTGCGGGTCTTTGACTCCCGGCAGTCGGTGCAACATAATCTTACTTAGTTGCTCCAGCTTTTCCGTGTTGATTATAGCGGTGCGGGCGTGTAACGGAATGGCACCCCCAGTGTAGCCGGTACCACCGCCTCGTGGAATAATGGTAAGCCCGAGTTTTATGCAGGCACGGACTAATGCGGCGGTTTCAAATTCAGTATTGGGTTTTAATACCACAAAAGGTATTGCAATACGCCAGTCGGTTGCATCAGTACAATGGGCGACGCGCGCCAGACCGCTGAAGTCAATGTTATCAGCTGCCGTTATTTTCCCCAGCAGGTGACGGCATTGCTGTCGAAGCTGCACCTGCTCAGATAGGTCCTGTGCAAAATTTTCCACTGCCTGAGTTGCTGAAGCAAGTAATTTTAGTGCCTTTTTATTCCCATTTGCCCGGATTTCCACCTGATGCAAGCGATGATGTAATGCTTCAATCAGGGCCTTACGTCGTCGTGGGTTGGTAATCAGGTCATCATTTACATAGGGATTGCGGGTGATGACCCACATATCGCCCAGAACTTCAAACAACATTCGTGCTGAGTGACCGGTGCGACGCGAACCACGCAATGCTTCAATAAGCTGCCAGCTTTCCCTGCCCAGAAAGCGGATTACAATTTCCCGGTCAGAATAAGAGGTATAGTTATAGGGAATTTCGCGGATACGTGTGGTACTGGTCTTTGTCATCAGGTTTTAAACTTAAAAATGTATGGCCTGTTGCAGGCATAAGTGAAAGCGAGCCATTATATCACCTGCGGATGACTGGGCTGCGTTTACGATCAACAAAACAGGCGGTTTTATTCGTAATTATGTAACGATAGTGCTCTATTTTCTGCCAGCTATTTTACTTATTTGCTTGACCAGTAGGATGTTTAATACCATAATTTCACATTGGCACTCTACAGGTTTGAGTGCTAAAGAGCCTCTTGCCAACAAATCAGGAGGGGAACATACAACTGATTTTTTATCATACTGTCATGATACGACATTAATTATGGCATTGTTTAACGAGTAACTACTTGGATTCTGCACCAATAATTTCTGAACGCGCCGCGATATTACTCAGGCAACTGGTTTCTAATTATATCAGTGACGGACAACCAGTCGGATCGAAGCAACTCGCCCGTGATGCCAGTTTAAAAATCAGCTCGGCAACAATCCGTAATGTGATGGCGGATCTGGAACACAAAGGTCTGGTAATGGCACCGCATACCTCGGCGGGTCGGGTACCCACTGAACAGGGTCTGCGTCTGTTTGTTGAAAAGTTTCTGGAGGTGCGACCGCTGAAGAAAGAGCTGCTGGATAAAATGCAGCATAGCCTGGACCCGGATCAGAATGCGGAATGTCTGATGAGCCAGGCTTCACAACTGGTCTCCGAGCTGACACATCTGGCTGGCATTGTTACGGTGCCGAAAACCGAACAGTTTATTTTACGCCATATTGAATTCCTGCCGTTATCGGATAAACGGGTTCTGGCGATTCTGGTGCTTAATGAAAAAGATGTACAGAACAAGGTTTTGCATCTGCAACGTAATTATAAACAGGATGAACTGGTCAGCGCAGCAAATTTTCTGAACCAGCAATTTTGCGGGGAAGACGTACAAACCATACGAGAGTATTTGCTCAGTGATCTGGATAAAATCCGCAAGGAAGTTGACTCGGCTATGCGTATTGCAGTGGATATTGCCGGTCAGGTATTAGCAACAGGAGATACTGCAGTAGATACCACCCTGATTGTACAGGGGAAAACAAATCTGGTGCGTTACAGTGATTCAACTGATCCGGTTCAATTACAGCAGTTATTTGAAATTTTTGAGCGTAAGCGCGAATTGTTGGGGTTGTTCGACCGTTGTGTACAAAGTGAAGGTGTGAAAATATTTATTGGCAGTGATGCCGGTTTTGATGGTCTGGGCGATTGCAGTGTGATTACCTCAACCTACAGTGTGGACGATAAACCGCTTGGTGTATTGGGAGTGGTTGGTCCGGCGCGAATGAATTATGACCATATTGTTCCAGTGGTTGACGTGACGGCGCGATTATTGGGTGAGGCGCTGAAACTATAATAAATTTTCTACTACCGGTAAGGTTGGTGTATCTGCTTAAAGCCAGAGACCACAATCAGTTAATAGAGGTGCCTTTATGTCATTGTGGGGGTAATTATTTTCATAAAGGCACTTGAATTGTGTGGTAAAGACACCATAAAAAGCGGCATACATATTGATTTTAAAATTTAAATTTGGCAAAACCGGAAAATAAATTATGACCGTAAATGACGATGAACTGGAAACAAAGGAGCCTGAAGTGAATGAGGCAGAGTTTGAGCAGAATGGTGAAGCTCAACTGGAGTCCCCGCAGAAAAATGCAGACAGTCTGGAAGCCCAGCTTGAAACAGCACAGGCAAAAGCAAGTGAAAACTGGGATCAGTTTTTGCGTACCAAGGCCGAAATGGATAATTTGCGCCGGCGTCATCAGAAAGACATTGAAAATGCACACAAATATGGGGTTGAAAAACTGGTGAGTGAGCTGTTACCGGTTATTGACAGTATGGATCTTGGCCTTGTTGCCGAAGATGCCAGCGTGGAAAGTCTGCGTGAGGGCATGGAGCTGACCATGAATATCCTGAAAAAAATGATGGATAAACTGGGCATCAATGAAATTGATCCGCTAAACGAAAAGTTTAATCCTGAGCTGCACCAGGCAATGTCAATGCAACCTTCTGCCGACGTGAAGCCTAATACGGTGATTGCCGTAATGCAAAAAGGCTATTCCCTGAATGATCGACTGATACGTCCGGCAATGGTTATGGTGTCAAAACCACCGGAAGAATAGTGGTAAGTACGAACAGCCTGTATGTAGTAAAAATGGCGGGATATTAAGGAAAAACATACAAAAATTGAGGAAAAACCGGACACAGGGTTTGAATCGGCATTTTTGCCCTTATATAAGAAGAAACAAATAAAATAGTATTAAAAATAATTTCAAGCATTCATTATCAGGCTGAATTATCAGCCATATAAACATTTTATGGAGACCAGAAATGGCTAAAATAATTGGTATAGATCTAGGTACAACAAATTCCTGTGTTGCCGTCATAGATGGTGATTCAGCCAGAGTGATCGAAAATAGTGAAGGGGATCGTACCACGCCTTCTATTGTTGCTTTTACCGATGACGAAGTTGTCGTAGGGCAGTCCGCAAAGCGCCAGGCAGTAACCAACCCGAATGACACCATTTTTGCGGTTAAGCGTCTGATTGGTCGCCGTTTTGATGAAGATGTGGTGCAACGTGATATTAAACTGGTGCCCTTTGATATTGTCAAAGCTGATAACGGTGATGCCTGGGTAGAAGCCAAAGGTAAAAAGATGGCACCACCTGAAGTATCTGCCCGAATTCTGCAAAAAATGAAAACCACGGCTGAAGAGTATCTTGGCCATGAAGTTACCGAAGCCGTTATTACCGTACCAGCTTATTTTAATGATTCACAGCGTCAGGCCACCAAAGATGCCGGACGTATTGCCGGGCTGGACGTAAAACGGATTATTAACGAGCCAACGGCTGCTGCACTGGCTTATGGTATGGACAAGAGTCGGGGCGATTCCAAGATCATCGTCTATGACCTTGGTGGTGGTACGTTTGATGTGTCGGTTATTGAAATTGCTGAAATTGACGGGGAACACCAGTTTGAAGTGCTTTCAACCAATGGTGATACCTTCCTCGGTGGTGAAGATTTTGATATTCGCTTAATCGATTATCTGACAGAAGAGTTTAAAAAGGATTCAGGAATTGATTTGCATTCCGATCCACTGGCTCTGCAACGCCTGAAAGAGGCAGCAGAAAAAGCAAAAATCGAACTCTCATCCACAACCCAGACCGATGTCAATCTACCTTATATCACGGCTGATGCCAGTGGCCCGAAACACCTGAACATTAAACTTTCACGCGCCAAACTCGAGAGTCTGGTCGATGAATTAATTGCCCGCACTATCGGTCCATGTAAAACAGCACTGGCAGATGCCGGTATGTCTGTGGGTGATATTGATGACGTGATTTTAGTAGGTGGCCAGACACGGATGCCGAAAGTACAGGAGGAAGTACAGAAATTCTTTAATAAGGAACCGCGTAAGGATGTCAACCCTGATGAAGCGGTGGCGATCGGTGCAGCCATTCAGGGCGGTGTACTGGGTGGTGATGTAAACGATATTCTACTACTGGACGTTACTCCTTTATCATTGGGTATTGAAACGATGGGTGGGGTGATGACCAAACTGGTAGAAAAGAATACCACCATTCCGACCAAGGCATCGCAGGTCTTTTCGACGGCTGAAGATAATCAGGGCGCGGTTACCGTGCATGTGCTTCAGGGTGAGCGCGAAATGGCATCGGGTAACAAATCACTGGGTCGTTTTGATCTAACCGATATCCCACCGGCACCTCGTGGTGTCCCGCAGGTTGAAGTATCCTTTGATATTGATGCAAACGGTATCCTCAATGTGTCCGCCAAAGACAAGGCAACGGGTAAGGAGCAATCAATTGTTATCACCGCATCCAGTGGACTGTCTGATTCGGAAGTGGATCAGATGATCAAGGATGGCGAAGCTCATGCTGAGGAAGACAAGAAGACTCGTGAACTGATTGATGCACGTAATACAGCAGAAAACATGATTCATGCCACCGAAAAATCACTGAAAGATCTGGGCGATAAAGTTGAAGCTGGTGAAAAAACATCGGTAGAGTCAGCAATCGCCGATCTGAAAAAAGCACTGGAAGGTGGTGATAAAACAGAAATTGAAGCGAAAACGACGGCACTGACAGAAGTGGCCGGTAAGCTGGCTGAAAAAGCTTATGCGGATCAGTCACAGGCAGGTGCTGCTGGTGCGGCAGGCGCTGCTGGTGCAGGTGCAGCAGATAATGCCGGTTCAACCGATGATGAAGTTGTGGATGCCGAATTTGAGGAAGTTAAAGAAGATAAATAATCTTCGGTAATCATGGCCCTGTGCGAGAAGTTATTTTCGTGCAGGGCCTTTGTGGTTATGCAATAAATACAGTGCCTGCATACGTTCAGGTATTTATCAAAAAGAATTTATTATGTCGAAACGTGATTATTACGAAATCTTGAGCGTGTCCCGCGATGTCAGTGACGCGGAGTTGAAAAAGGCCTATCGTCGGTTTGCAATGAAATACCATCCGGATCGTAACGCCGGAGATTCCACTTCAGAGGAAAAATTCAAGGAATGCAAGGAAGCCTATGACATACTTAGTGACCCGAACAAACGTGCTGCCTACGACCAGTATGGTCATGCCGGTGTTGATCCTTCCATGGGAGGGCGTCCCGGTGCAGGAGGCGGTGGCTTTGAAGATATTTTTGGCGATGTTTTCGGTGATATTTTTGGTGGGGGCGGTGGTGGTCGCCGTGGTGGTTCTCGTGCACGTCGTGGTTCAGATCTGCAATATAACCTGGAATTAACCCTGGAGCAGGCAGTATTTGGTACAGAAGTAAAAATTAATGTGCCAACGATGGTTGGCTGTGAAACCTGTCATGGCAGTGGGGCAAAAAAAGGCACATCACCGACAACCTGTCCAACCTGTGGTGGTGCCGGACAGGTGCGTATGCAACAGGGCTTTTTTGCCGTGCAGCAAACCTGTCCACAATGTCATGGACAGGGTAAAACAATTACAGAGCCCTGTCCTGACTGCCGTGGACAGGGACGCCTCCGGGAAGAAAAAACACTCTCGGTGAAAGTACCGGCTGGCGTGGATACCGGTGACCGGATTCGTCTTTCCGGGGAAGGCGAAGCCGGGGAACAGGGTGCACCGGCAGGGGATTTATATGTGCAGATGCACGTCAGGTCGCATGAAATTTTTAGCCGTGATGACAATGATTTATTATGTGAAATGCCAATTTCAATCGGTGTCGCAGCACTAGGTGGCGAAATTGAGGTGCCAACATTAAATGGCCGCCTGCGGCTGAAAATTCCGCCGGAAACTCAGTCAGGAAAGTTATTTCGTATGCGTGGTAAAGGGGTAAAACCGGTTCGTGGTGGTGCAACGGGAGATCTATTATGCCGTGTCGCAGTAGAAACGCCAGTTAAACTCAATAATAAACAGAAAGACCTGTTAAAAGAACTGGAACGTTCCATGCAGGAATCAAACAAGGAACACAGTCCGCAGCATGCTTCCTGGGGTGACCGGGTGAAAAAGTTCTTTGATGATTTGAAGGCAGTCTAGTTCGAGGATAAACTATCTGTCCTTCATGGGTGATGTAATTTTTCTGTTACCTGATAATTGAAGGTATAACATAGATTAGATGAATTTTCTGGGGAGGATCAATGCTTGATATTGCGGTAACTGGTGCTGCAGGGCGTATGGGACGAAGTTTAATTCGGGCCTGTGCAGAAAATGAACACACACAACTTGGTGTTGCGTTAGAACATGCCGGATGTTCTCTGGTAGGCGCTGATGCCGGGGAAATGGTTGGCATTGGCAGGAATGGTATCACCCTGCAGACAGATATCATTCAGCAAATATCACATTTTCATACACTGATTGATTTTACCCGTCCTGAAGTGACGCTGAACAATCTTGCCGTGTGTGTGCAACACGGTAGAAATATTGTCATTGGTACAACTGGCTTTACGGATGAGCAGAAGCAGCAGATAAAACAGGCTTCTTCTTCTATTGGTATTGTGTTTGCACCGAATATGAGTGTGGGTGTCAATCTGTGCTTCAGCCTGCTGGATATTGCAGCGCGTATTCTGGGCGACAATGTTGATATTGAAGTTATTGAAGCCCATCACCGTCACAAGGTCGATGCCCCATCGGGGACAGCTATTCGTATGGGCGAAATTGTTGCTGAAGCGCTGGGACGTAATTTAAAGGACTGTGCGGTATATGGTCGGGAAGGGAACACGGGAGAACGTACCCCGCAAACGATAGGTTTTGAAACAATCCGTGCCGGTGATATTGTCGGTGATCATACAGTACTGTTTGCAGATATCGGTGAACGTGTCGAAATAACCCATAAAGCCTCCAGTCGGATGACTTTTGCCAAAGGCGCTATTCGTGCAGCAAACTGGTTGCAGGAGAAGAATAGTGGTCTGTATGATATGCAGGATGTCCTTGGTCTGAAGTAACAGAACCTGAAGTAAAATAAATTACCTCACGGCAAGCTGCAGGGAATCAAACCCATGGAAATTGAATAGTTGTTGGGCTACATTATTCGTAAATTTTAAAATAAATTAAAAATACAGGTGTTAAATGAATATTGCTGTTGTTTTTCCCGGTCAGGGATCACAGTCCATCGGTATGCTGGCAGATTATGCCGAAGTCTGGCCACAGGTTGAGGAAACTTTCAGGCAGGCATCGGATATGCTGGATGTGGATTTATGGGATATTGTCTGTAATGGTCCGGTGGAAAAACTGAATCAGACCGAGATAACCCAGCCGGTTATGCTGGCGGCGGATATTGCGGTAATGCGTGTTATGGCGCAGCAATGCATGCTGACACCCTTTGTATTTGCTGGTCATAGTCTGGGGGAATATGCAGCATTAGTTGCGGCTGAGTCAATCAGTTTTGATGATGCGGTGAAGCTGGTAGCAAAACGTGGGCAGTTAATGCAGCAGGCCGTACCAGCTGGTGAGGGGGCAATGGCTGCGGTAATTGGTTTAGCGGATGAAGCCATTATAAATATCTGTCAGCAGACCAGTGTAAATAGCGGTCTGGTGGTTGCTGCAGTAAATTTTAATTCTCCCGGTCAGGTGGTGATTGCTGGCAATACAGCGGCCGTTGAGCAGGCAGGGGAAGCCTTAAAAGAAGCCGGCGCAAAACGGGTTTTACCCCTGCCGGTCAGTGTGCCTTCACACAGTATCCTGATGCAACCAGCAGCGGAACAACTGGCAGAATTTATCCAGACGGTTGAAATAAGCACACCATCTATTCAGATTCTCCATAATTATGATGCAAAATCTCATGATACCCCGGAACATATACGTGACGCTCTGATTAAACAGTTATATATGCCCGTACGCTGGACAGAAACGGTGGCCATTATTTCCGATGGTGCTGATGCCATCGTTGAATGTGGGCCGGGGAAAGTGCTTGCCGGTCTGAGTCGGCGGATTAATCCGGAAGTAAGTAGTTTTTCACTGGATTCGATACGTTCTATGGATCGTTTTCTTGATTCAATGTCACATGAATGAGGGTTCGACTATGACAGCACAACTTAAAGAAGAAATTGCACTGGTAACTGGTGCCAGTCGTGGTATTGGTAAGGCTATTGCACAGCAGCTTGCCGAGCGTGGAGCCACGGTTATCGGTACTGCAACCACCGATAGTGGTGCGGAAAAAATAACCAGTTATTTGGCACCATCCGGAGGCAGAGGGATGTGTCTGAATGTTACCGATAGCGATTCCATCAGTAAACTGGTAAAAACTATTAGTAATGAATTTTCACCAGTGAGTATTCTGGTGAATAATGCAGGTATCACCAGGGATAATTTGTTGATGATGATGAAGGAGGATCAGTGGCATGATGTAATAGAAACAAATCTTACTTCGATTTACCGTCTGTCAAAGGTGTGCGTACGGGCGATGATGAAAGCAAAAAAAGGGCGTATCATTAACATAGCTTCAGTGGTCGGTTTAACGGGTAATCCGGGTCAGGCAAATTACTCTACGAGCAAAGCCGGAATGCTGGGCTTTACCAAATCGCTGGCGCGTGAAATCGGTTCGAGACAGGTTACGGTTAACTGTGTTGCACCGGGGTTTATTGATACCGATATGACCCGTGGGTTGCCCGATGAACAACGGGCGGCACTGGTTAATCAGATACCATTAAATCGTCTGGGAGAGCCGGAGGATGTCGCCGCCGCCGTCTGTTTTCTGGCTGGGCCGGAAGCTGGGTATATTACCGGTGAAACCATTAATGTGAATGGTGGCATGTATATGTCCTGAATAAAACAGGCTTTTTATTAAAATAGTTATTGTATTGCTTGATGATTGGCATTAATAGATCTATCTAACTTAATGATAAATAATGATATAACGAAAAATGGAGTGGAAATCACTTTTCTTGAATTTCACTGGAAAGCTGTGTGCATATTCACTAGAATAGCGCAGCTTAAAAATTCGAATACTGATTGGTTCGGACGGGCTGTGATAGTCACAGTTATTTTGATCAGTCAGACTGTATAAACCTCAAGAGGAAAAATTAATGAGCACAGCAGAAGAACGCGTTCGCAAGATAGTCATTGAGCAGTTGGGCGCAACTGAAGAACAGGCAACTAACGAAGCATCTTTCGTCGATGACCTGGGTGCGGATTCACTTGACACTGTTGAACTGGTAATGGCATTGGAAGAAGAATTTGAATGTGAAATTCCAGATGAAGATGCAGAAAAAATTACTACTATCCAGCAGGCGATTGATTACGTCACTGCTCATACCAGCTAGCTGCTCTATTATGTAATTTCTTAATAGCAGCTATATTGTGTGTAACTGCTATTTTGTATTTTATTCATGGCGGAATGATACTGTTGTGAACAGTCACATTGATAATAGCTTTTACCTGAAAATTTAATCGAGCACGATTTGATAGCCTGTGCCGGGGATTAGTCAGGCATATTCATGGCTATCAACTTTACCGGAGTAAAATCTTGGCTAAACGGCGTGTTGTTGTTACCGGTCTGGGTGTTGTATCACCTGTCGGTTTAAATCTTAAGGAAACCTGGAAAAATATCGTTGCTGGACAATCAGGCATTGTTCACATTGATAGCTTTGACGTTACTGATTTCCCGGTAAAAATTGCTGGTACGATAAAAAACTTTGACGCCGGTGATGTAATTGCTAAAAAAGACCTGAAAAAAATGGATGCTTTTATTCATTACGGTCTGGTTGCGGCTGATGAAGCCCTGAGGGACTCGGGTCTTAAAGTCACGGAAGAGAATGCGGGGCGCATTGGTGTTGCCATCGGTTCCGGTATTGGTGGTTTGCCCATGATTGAAGCCAATAACGAAAAATTACTTAAGGGTGGCCCGCGCAAAATTTCCCCCTTCTTTGTTCCCGGCTCTATTATTAATATGATTTCTGGTAACTTTTCCATCCGTTATGGTTTAAAGGGACCGAATATTGCATTGGTAACGGCCTGTTCGACCGGCACGCACAGTATTGGTGAAGCCGCTCGTATTATTGCTTATGGTGATGCTGATGTAATGGTTGCCGGGGGAGCTGAGATGGCCTCCTCGCCATTGGGTGTATCTGGTTTTGCCGCTGCCCGCGCTTTATCTACCCGTAATGATGATCCACAGATGGCAAGCCGTCCGTGGGATAAGGATCGTGACGGTTTTGTTCTGGGTGACGGAGCCGGTGTCGTGGTACTGGAAGAGTATGAACATGCCAGGGCACGTGGTGCAGAAATTTATGCAGAGGTTGCCGGTTTCGGTTATAACTGTGATGCCTATCATATGACCACACCGCTTGCTGATGGCAGCGGTGCCGGACGTTGTATGGAGCTGGCGATGAAAGATGCCGGTGTTAATGCAGAAGACATTGATTATATCAATGCTCATGGTACTTCAACACCAGCGGGTGATGTGGCAGAAACCAATGCGGTGAAGTCCGCCCTCGGTGAACGTGCATCAAGTGTTGTGATTAGTTCAACCAAATCCATGACCGGCCATCTTCTTGGTGCTGCTGGTGGTATCGAAGCCATTTTTTCTATTATGGCAATTAAAGATCAGGTGGTACCACCAACAATCAACCTGGATAATCCGGGTGACGGTTGCGATCTGGATTATGTACCACATAGCGCCCGTGACTGTACAGTACGCTATTCGCTGTCGAATTCATTTGGTTTTGGTGGTACTAATGGCACATTGATTTTTAAAAAACTTGATCAGAGAAAACACTGACAGGTTCCTTAAGCTATATTCCTGCTTATTACGGTTCATTGTATTGTGTGCATTGTTACCCGTTCGTTGGCCGACTGTTTTGATATTAGTGCGCTAGTTCGTTTTAACCGGCAGCGTTATCCCTATGCGCTTGTCAGCAGTGCATCACAGTCAGCAGCGGAAAATCTGACCTTACACGCCAGTATCGGTCGGTACGATATTGTTTTTGCCTGCCCACAGGAGATACTGCAATATACCGGTGATGGTGTACTCTGTTACACCGATGCAGATGCCAGGGTGCTGACAAAAAAACCGCAGTATAAGCATTTCCTGGATGAGCTTGAGTTATGTTGCAATCGGGAAAAAGATACTGAGCGCCTGGATGATGTGACAGACAGTGGGCGGTTATTCCCCTTTTCCGGTGGCTGGTTTGTGTATCTTGCTTATGAAATGGCGGCAGAAATTGAACCCTGTTTGCACCTGCCACAAAGTCACTCCAAACTACCACAGGCAATTGCTGCCCGCATACCCGCCGCCATTATCCGTGATCGCATCAATCAGACCTGTACGCTGGTTGTCGAAAAAGCTTATGCTGCGTTACTTACTGTAATCGAGGACGATATTCATCAGCTTTTACAGGATACAACTCAGCAGTGCGCTGCTACGGTGAGCGTAACAGGCTTGCAGGAGGCAGAAGAAAAACCCTATCTTGCCCAGGTTGAACGAATCAAGCAGTATATTTATGATGGCGATATCTTCCAGGCGAATCTGTCGCGTGCCTGGACGGCTCGGCTTGAAGGCCCCCTCCGCAAACGTATTGATGATTATGGTCTGTTCCAGCGACTGGCACAGCATAATCCTGCTTCATTTGCTGCACTGGTCAGTTTTCAGCACGGTGCTATTATCAGTTCCTCCCCCGAACGCCTGGTGAGCCTGAAAAAGCGAGTAATTGAAACCCGACCGATTGCCGGAACCCGGCCGCGTTCTGCGGATTCAGGCAAAGATCGGTTGCTGGCAGAAGAATTACTGGCTCATCCTAAGGAGCAGGCAGAACATATTATGCTGATTGATCTGGAACGTAATGATCTGGGTCGCGTCTGTGTTCCTGGTAGCATTCATGTAAACGAGTTAATGGGTCTTGAAAGCTGGCAGCATGTGCATCATATTGTGTCGAATATTAAGGGACGTTGTCGGCATGATAAGTCCAGCATTGATGTTTTAAAAGCTGTTTTTCCCGGTGGTACCATTACTGGTTGTCCAAAATTACGCTGTATGGAGATTCTGGCCGAGCAGGAGGGGGAAGCAAGAGGAGCCTACACCGGCTCACTGGGTTATATTAATCACGATGGTGATATGGATTTTAATATATTAATCCGCACACTGGTGCGTGAACACGATAAACTTTACTTCAGGGCAGGTGGGGGCATTGTCGCCGATTCACAGGCCAGGCATGAACTGGCAGAAACGCGTGCAAAAGCCTGTGGCCTGATAAAAGTATTTCAGCCTGAGTAATGCAAGCAATGCCACATATTCACCGTCGCTACAGTCTGGTTAATGGTATGGTAGTGGATTACATTACTATACAGGATAGAGGGTTTCAGTATGGTGACGGTTTATTTGAAACCATTGCCTGTCGTGATAATGTACTGGAATTCTGGGCGGCACATATGAAACGTCTACGGCAGGGAGCTGAACGTCTGCAACTGGCCTGCCCGGAAGAAACTATCTGGTTACAGGATATAAGAATACTTGTTGAGCATTACCATAGCGATACTGATAATGGTAAAACCACCGGCAATAACGGGTTTGTGGTGAAGCTGGTTTTAACGCGAGGCAGCAGTGAACGTGGTTACCGGCCAGTGGAAACAACAGATAGTACTCGTGTAGTGCAAATTATGACAGGCTTACCGTCACGTTATTTTCACTGTCTGACATCCCCGGCAAAACTGTGCTGTTGCCAACAAACCGTTTCGATTAATCCTTCACTGGCCGGTATAAAACATCTGAACCGACTGGAAAATGTGCTGGCCAGAAATGAGTGGAAAGACAATTATACAGAGGGGTTGATGTGTGATGCCTACGGACATGTGATTGAAGGTACAATGAGTAATATATTTGGCTTTCGCCAGGACGCTTTGTTTACACCTGCATTAACCGACAGTGGTGTAAACGGTATTCTGCGTCAATATATTATGCAACTGGCAGAAAATTTTTCTATACCAGTTAGCATTGTAAAATTATCGATAGAGGATCTGTTTTCGATGACGGAGCTGTTTATCTGTAATAGCCTGCTGGAAATCCTGCCGGTTATCAGTTTACGATATGATGATATAACCTGGCAGGCAAAAGACTATCGTATCGCAGAAAAAATAAATAAGGGATTACAGAAGTTAAAGAAAAATCATGGCAAGAAACTTTAAATTTTTATCTCCTGTTATATTTTATGTGGCGATTATTGCAGGCATAATCAGTGTCTATTATTTTATGCGTATGTACTCGGTAATGCATGCCCCGTTACAGCTGAAACAGTCGATTACGCTACAGTTAAAACCCGGTTCTTCCATTCGTACACTAGGGCAATATCTTGAGCAGAAAAAACTTGTTAGCAATAAGATTTTTTTCATTTTCTGGGGACGTATCCATAATCAGGCAACCCGATTACAGGCGGGAGATTATCTTCTCAATAACGCGGATACACTAGCTGGTCTGTTGCAACGTATGGTACAGGGAAAAGTTATTCAGTACCGCATTACACTGGTTGAAGGGTTAACAGCAAAACAGTATTTCACCCTCATTAGACAAACCCCTTATCTGCGTCATACACTGGATAATCTGTCCGCTGATGGCATAATGAAAAAACTCGGTTATGCTGGTCAGCATGCGGAGGGTATGTTTTTTCCCGATACTTATTACATTACTGACGGGATGAGTGATGTTGATCTATTACAGCAGGCCTACAGAAAAATGCAGCAGGTGCTGGGGCAGCAATGGCGGCAAAGGCAAAAGGGCCTACCATTTAAAAATGCCTATCAGGCATTAATTCTGGCTTCTATTGTAGAAAAGGAAACCGCGCTCGCTGTGGAGCGGCCATTAATTGCAGGGGTCTTTATTAATCGCCTGCGTAAACATATGCGATTACAGACTGATCCTAGTGTGATTTACGGTATAAAAAATTACGATGGTAATATTCACTTACGAGACCTGCGTAAGGATACACCCTATAATACTTATACCCGTTATGGTTTGCCGCCGACACCGATAGCAATGCCGGGTGAAAAATCCATTCACGCCGTTCTGCATCCTGCTACAACTGATATGCTATATTTTGTTGCTTACGACGATGGTTCCGGACGACATGTTTTTTCCAGTAATTTAAAAGACCATGATAAGGCCGTGAATACCTATCAACGGCGAAAGAAATGAAAGTGTAATCATATTATGAGTAAGCTAATCACTCTGGAAGGTATTGAAGGTGTTGGGAAAACAACGAACCTACATTTTATACAGAATTTACTGATCGCGCAGGGGCACGATTGCGTACTCACTCGTGAGCCGGGTGGAACCACGCTGGGTGAATCCCTGCGTGGTTTATTACTCAGCCATGCTGAAACGGCAATGAGTGCCGATGCTGAATTATTAATGATGTTTGCTGCCAGAGCCGAACATCTTGATAAAGTAATCCGTCCGGCACTGAGTGCCGGCAAAACTATTTTATGTGACCGTTTTACCGAAGCAACCTATGCTTATCAGGGGGGTGGGCGGCAATTGGGCATGGAAAAAATTGCCCGGCTTGAACAATGGGTACAGGGTGATCTACGGCCCGATCTGACAATTATTCTTGATGCTCCTGTAGAGATTGGTCGCAGACGAGCCGGTTTGCGTAGTGTGCCGGACAGAATTGAAAAGGAAAAGGATGATTTTTTTCAACGAATACGTCAGTCTTATCTGTCACTGGCACAGCAGTCCCCACATCGAATCCGGGTGGTGGATGCATCGTTGGAACTGGAGCAGGTTCAGCAACAGATTAAACAGGTACTGATAGACTATGCAATACTGTCGCCATAGCTGTTCTTTTGTCATAAAACTAACCACTCATGCATACTGAAATATACCCCTGGTTAACTCCGCTCTGGCAGCAGTTGAACGCACAGATACAGCAGCAGCGCCTACCTCATGCCATGTTGTTCAATGGTCCTCAGGGGGTTGGTAAAACCCGGCTGGCACAGACGCTGGCATCTGCATTATTGTGTCAGAGACCGGTCAGTGAGGCGGATGCAACCGAACAGAAGATGGTGGGGCAAGCCTGTGGTCATTGCGAGAGTTGTCTGTTACTTGCAGCCGACACCCATCCTGATTTTTATCCACTGCAACCAACACCACCAAAAACATCAAAAAGCAGGAATCCGGTACTTAGTATTCGTATTGATACTATTCGTGACCTTTGCCGTCGTTTGAGCCAGACCAGTCAGCTAAGCGGCTATCGTATTGTTGTGATTCAACAGGCAGATAAAATGAATACGGCTGCGGCGAACAGTCTGCTGAAAACGCTGGAAGAGCCAGGTGAAAATACCCTGCTGATACTAACTAGTGCAGTGCCCGGTCGGCTGCCCGTTACTATTCGTAGTCGTTGTCAGTCGCTTGGTTTTTGTCGTCCGAATTATGCACAGGTAGAACCCTGGTTAATGCGCATCGGCCAGTTTTCTCATTCACCAGCCTGTCAACAGGCTTTCAGACTGGCACACCATGCACCACTGATAGCGCTGAAGGTAGAAGCGCAGACTGAGCAACGTGAATTACTGAGTCGTGCCTTATTAGCACGCTTTAATCGGCAAAACGTACTGGACTATTCGCTGAAACTGTCGCAATGTGACAAGCAGCAAATGCTGGGCTGGATGCTCGACTGGGTGAACGATCTTGTCTACCTTGCTACGCTTGATGATGCTGATTATGCCGTATCAAGATTAATTCATCAGCAGAGTAAAACAGCATTACAGCAACTGGCATCGAGGCTGGATAAAAAACGGTTGTTTTCATTACAGACACAGATTCTACAAACCCTCCAGCAAGGTTCTATTGCACTGAATCCACAGTTATTATGGGACAATCTGCTATTATCATGGGATAGCCTATAATTTTTCCTGTATCAGTTTCTGTATTAAAACGAGGATGGAGATTAGCATGAGCAATGCCTCAGTAAGACCGGGTATGTTATCGCTTAGTATTAAGGATAAAGCATCCCTGTATGCCGCATACATGCCATTTATAAAAAATGGTGGTTTATTTATTCCAACCAACAAAGCCTATAAACTGGGGAATGAAGTTTTTATGCTGTTGTCTCTCATGGATGATACCGAACGTTTACCTGTTGCGGGTAAAATTATCTGGATGACGCCCAGTGGTGCGCAGGGCAATCGTGCAACGGGCATCGGTGTACAATTTTCAGAACAGGATAAGGGTGCTACCCGAAACAAAATTGAAACCCATCTGGCGGGGATGAAAGCGGATCGTATTACCCATACGATGTAGTTTTTTAAGGAATAATCCGCAGATCTCCGTTTCTGTTGGGTTGCACCCGATGATTGCCAAACTTGGTCGGGAAAATTTTTATCGTTTGTTTCCATCAGTACGCTATGCCAGTTAAGCTATTCACATAACGATAACAAAAAAAACTACCCCGCCGCAAGCGGCGGGGAATAAACCCTAAGAGATTTAATCAATAGCCTCTGCAATTCGCTGTAGTGCTTTTTCCAGGCTGGGCAGATCTGTGGCAAAGGAAAGTCTTAAATGACCGGGTGAACCGAAAGCCGAGCCGGGAACCAATGCTACTTCCGCTTTTTCCAGTAGAAACTGGGCAAGTTCAACGTCATTTTTGATACCATCCATGCGATCAATAACTGCCTGAAAGGAAGGGAAACTGTAAAAGGTTCCGTCTCCGGGCAGGCACTTGACTCCCTCCATGGCGCACAGTTTTGCGTAGATAAAATCATGGCGCTGATGGAAAATTTCACATATTTCCTGAAGAAAATCCTGTGGTCCATCCAGTGCTTCCTGGGCCGCATACTGGGCAATTGAGGTTGGATTGGAAGTGCTTTGTGACTGGATTTTTTTCATTCCCTGAATCAGCGTGTTTGGCCCGGCGGAATAACCAATGCGCCAGCCAGTCATGGAATAGGCCTTGGATACGCCGTTGAGTACCACGGTTTGTTCGTACAGATCAGGGCAAACGTTCAAAATATTACTGAATCCCTCCTGTGTCCATACAATGTGTTCATAGATGTCATCACTTGCCACGATAACGTCTGGGTGCTGCAATAATACATCTGCCAGTGCTTTGAGTTCTTCACGATTGTATGCCTTGCCTGAAGGATTAGAGGGGCTGTTGAGTACAACCAGGCGGGTTTTACTGGTGATCGCAGCGGACAGTTGTTCGGCTGTTATTTTAAAATCCTGGTTAATACCGGCACTGATAATAACGGGTGTTGCATCGGCAAGCTTTACTATATCCGGGTAAGAAACCCAGTAGGGTGCCGGAATGATTACTTCATCTCCGCTATCAAGCAGAGTCTGACACAGGTTGAAAAAAGCCTGTTTGCCGCCGACAGAGACCAGGATCTGATCGAGCTTATAATCAAAACCATTTTCGCGTTTAAACTTGTTTATAATGGCCTGTTTCAGGCTGATGGTGCCATCAACAGCGGTGTATTTGGTGTAGCCCTTATGAATGGCAGCAATCGCTGCCTGCTTAATATGTTCGGGAGTATCAAAATCCGGTTCACCCGCAGCAAGCCCGATTACATCACGGCCCTCTGCACGAAGCTGGTTGGCAAGGGCAGTAACAGCCAGTGTAAGGGAAGGTTTTATACGTTGGATTCGGCTGGAAAGTTTTATGTTCACTGTTGTGTCCGTGAGATAAGATATTGTGCTGAAAACATACCATAGCAGGGTTTCCAGAATTTATGCCTGAGTTTAATTTATTTTTGATGCGGAATGTAGTAGCCCAGAGTGACTATGACAAAAAAATTTGATTTACAGACTGAATATACGCCCACAGGTGACCAGCCAATAGCGATAAAAACGCTGGTTGAGGGTTTTGAGTGTGGCCTGGTAAGGCAGACACTATTGGGTGTGACCGGTTCGGGTAAAACTTTCACCGTGGCCAATGTCATTAATCAGTTGCAACGCACAACCATTATTATGGCACCAAACAAAACGCTGGCGGCACAACTTTATGGTGAAATGAAAGTATTTTTTCCACATAATGCCGTGGAGTATTTTGTCTCCTATTATGATTATTATCAGCCTGAAGCTTATGTACCGGCGAGTGATACCTTTATTGAAAAGGATGCATCGGTAAACGAACATATCGAGCAAATGCGTCTGTCAGCGACCAAAGCATTAATGGAACGTGATGATACTATTATTGTTGCAACGGTATCGGCTATTTACGGTCTTGGTGATCCTGAATCCTACTTTGCCATGATTTTACACCTGGTACGGGGTGATCTGGTTGATCAGCGTATGATATTACGCCGCCTGGCGGAACTGCAATATGTACGCAATGATGTTGAATTGCGCCGTGGCTGTTACCGCGTGCGCGGTGATGTCATTGATATTCATCCGGCTGATTCAGAGCATGAAGCGATTCGGATAGAACTTTTTGATGAAGAAATAGAAAATCTTAGTCTGTTCGATCCATTAACCGGCGAGATTATCAGAAAACTTGCCCGCACAACGGTGTATCCTAAGACTCATTATGCAACCCCGCGTGATGTGATTGTGAAAGCAATTGAAAAGATACGGGTTGAATTAAAACAGCGTCTGGATGAATTACGCGATAACAATAAACTGGTGGAAGCCCAACGTCTCGAGCAGCGTACCCGTTTTGATCTGGAGATGATGCGCGAGTTGGGTTATTGCAGTGGTATAGAAAATTACTCGCGTTATCTTTCTAATCGTAAGCAAGGAGAACCACCGCCGTGTCTGTTCGATTACCTTCCTGATAATGCCCTGCTGGTGATTGATGAAAGCCATGTTTCGATACCACAGCTAGGCGCTATGTACAAAGGTGATCGCTCACGTAAAGAAAATCTGGTCAATTTTGGTTTTCGGTTGCCGTCAGCACTGGATAATCGGCCATTACGCTTTGATGAATTTGAAACAATGTCACCACAAACCCTGTATGTTTCTGCGACACCGGGGCCGTATGAGGAAGCCCATGCAGATGCCACTGCGCGTCAGGTAGTCAGACCCACTGGATTGCTCGATCCGGTTATTGAAGTTCGTCCGGTGGCAACGCAGGTTGATGATGTATTATCAGAAATTAACCAGCGCGCAGTAAAAAATGAACGTGTACTGGTGCTTACATTAACCAAACGTATGTCAGAAGATTTAACCGAATACCTGAGTGAACATAACGCGCGGGTACGTTACCTGCATTCAGATATCGATACGGTTGAACGGGTTGAAATTATCCGTGATTTAAGGCTGGGTGAATTTGATGTCCTGGTAGGGATCAACCTGTTGCGGGAAGGGCTGGATATGCCAGAGGTTTCTCTGATTGCAATTCTTGATGCAGATAAGGAAGGGTTTCTGCGTTCAGAACGATCGATGATTCAAAGTATTGGCCGTGCAGCCAGGAACATTAATGGTAAAGCTATTTTATATGCTGACAAAATTACCGGATCAATGAAAAAGGCGATGGATATAACGGAGGCGCGTCGTGCCGTACAGATGGCTTATAACAAAGAACATGGTATTACACCAAAAGGTATTATTAAGAATGTTCAGGATGTACTGGAAGCTGGTTACGGTAATAAACACTCACGTAAAACAGTCGCAACGTTGAAAGTTGCTGAGGAAAAAGCACATTACCAGACGATGTCACCTGCTGCGCTCAGCAGGGAACTTGAAAGTTTAGAGAAAAAAATGTACGAGCATTCAAGAAATCTGGAATTTGAACAGGCAGCAAATGCAAGAGATGAACTGGAGCGGGTAAAAAAACTGGCAATGGCAGAGTAGAACTATAGCGCGCAATCAATTACCGTTCTCCTTAGTAATAGAGGTGCCCTATACTTTTTATAAAATGCACTGATTAATCGGGGGGGTATAATTCTTCCTGTTCTGATGGTTTCTGGGTGGTTGGTTTCGTAATGGATAGTTCTTTAAATTCCCTGACCTGATTGATTGCCTCAAGTAACTGCTTAATCTTGCTGTCAAGATTAAACTCGACGCCCTGATTTATTGATGTTTCTATTTCTCCACTAATGTTTTTTAGATCAGTAGTGCCACAGCAACGGCTTGCGCCATGTAGTTTATGTACCACCTTCTTAAGTTCATCCAGCCTGTTTTCATCAAGCAGTTGTTTGATATCAGTTATATACTCATCAAGTTCAGCGCGTAACATGGAGAAAAGCTCCAGAGCAAGGGCTTCATTATTTCCGGTAAATTCTTTGGCGGCTTCTAATGAAAAAATAGTATTTGTTAATGGTTCCTTTTCTTTTTTTGCAGAAGCTTCTGGGTTTTTATGGTAAATCCACTGATTAATAACAGTATGCATGACATCATCACTGACAGGCTTAATAATAATATCATTCATACCAGAGCGATTAATTTTTTCAGAATCCTGCGGCATTGCATTTGCCGTTAATGCAATAATAACTGTGTTTTTATCTAATTCTCTTATCCGTTCCGCTGTTTCATAACCATCAATACCCGGCATATGCAAATCCATAAAAATAATATCAAATTGTTTGTTTTTAGCATAATTTATTGCCTGCTCACCTGAGCGGGCGGTTATTACACTAACGTTATTTTTATGCAGAATTATTTCAGCTAGTCTAAGACTGATGTCATTATCATCAACAACCATGATATTTATATCAGACCAGTTAGTTTTTTCTATGTTTGAATAATGATCTTTAATTGCATCCAGGTTATATTGCTGGTGATTGATCTGGTCAAATAATCCTTTCTGGATTAGGGCTGACTTTTCTGAGGCGGAAATAACGCTGCCAAAAGTATTATCCTGTAATTTATTTAAATGATTATATGAACATGTACTTGCAATAAGTATATTAGGCTGAAAGATATGGCTACCTTTTAATTTTTTAAGTAATTCAGTATTATTAAAATCATCTCTGCTTATATAAACAATAACGGCATCATAATCCTGATGTTTTGTATCATTGTTCAGTAATTCACTCAAATGTAACTCACAAAACTGACTGTGCCATGACTCTAGCATGTTTTTATATATTTCAATAACGATATGATGCGTAGCGAAGAAACCAATTTTTTTATTTGCCAGAATAATATCACAGCGGCTGTTTTCTGCTCTATCTTTCAGTGGTTTAACTGGTATGCAAAACCAGAAAGTTGAACCGCTGTCAGGTTCGCTATCAAAACCTATTTCTCCATTCATTAACAGGGTGAGCTTGCGGGAAATAACCAGCCCAAGTCCGGTACCGCCAAATCGCCTTGTAATGGTTGTATCTGCCTGAGTAAAAGCCTTAAACAGATTCTTCTTATCAGACTCATTCATGCCGATGCCTGTATCTGTAACCGTAAATTTGATGCTGTATTCGGTATTATCTATTTCACCACGGCTTACCTGTAGATAAACATAACCCGCTTCCGTGAATTTAATAGCATTACCAACAAGATTGGTAATGACCTGGTGAATACGAACGGGGTCAGCCTGTATTATTTCAGGTAAATTATTGTCTACACGGTAAAATAGTTCGATATTTTTTTCATAGGCAGTTGGTGTCAGTAGATTAATAATGTCCTCAATAATGTCTATCAGATGAAATTCACTATAGTTAATTTCTGTTTTTCCTGACTCGATTTTAGAGAGGTCAAGTATGTCATTAATTATTTCCAGTAAATTATTTGCAGATTTTCGTATTGTATCGGTATAATCACTTTGTTGTTCATTTAACTCTGTGCCATGTAATAACTCGGTAAAACCGATAATTCCGCTTAATGGAGTACGAATTTCATGACTCATATTTGCAAGAAATTCTGATTTCGCCTTATTTGATGAAATTGCTTTTGTACGGGTAATATCAAGTTCTGCATTACGAACTTCAAGTTCCTCAAGTGTTTCCTGTAATTCATTTGTATAGTTATTTAACTTATTTTCCATATCATATTGTGAATTTTTTAATTCTGTCGTCATATGATTGATACATGACTGTAATATACCAATTTCACCACTTGCATTTTCTTCAATTCTTACATCAAAGTTTCCTGCAGAAATACTACGTACTGTGCGGGTCAGATTTTTTACTGGCAGGGTGATGGAACGACTTACCCGAACAACGATAAGTATAATAAATAATAATGCTATCAGTATAATTAATAAACTGTTTTTAATATGATCCAGTTTTTCATTAGTTGCGTAGCGGTTGGATAAAGTGACGATTACTTTGCCAATTACATTATCCTTATGATTTGTTTGTATGTCAAAATCACCAATATCAATATTTTTTGATAATACTGGTTGTTCAAAGACAAGTTTTTTATCAAGATTAAAAAGGTTAATCAGAAAAGAATCTGGTTTTTTTATAGTTTTATTATTCTGTTTTATGTCTAGAATGGTATTGTTATGTTTATTCAGTATTTGAATATGTATAATATTATCATTACTTATCATTGAATGAATAAGGGGGGCAATAAAAGTTGTATTACCAGAATAGATACTAAACTCAGATGCTGGTGCAAGTTGTTCTGCAATGAATCGGCCATGGCGATTTAGTGTTTTTGAAATATAATTAAACTGACTATGTATGAAATAGGCTGATAAAATTAGGGCAATAAGTAATGCAGGAATTACTGCAATAAGAAGGATCTGATTACTAATACTCAGATTTCTGATACCAGACCTTTTCATTTCATTACCTCTAAATTATATTTCTGTTTGGTCAGGGTCTGTTTTATTTGTTGTAGATCTGGAATATCCAGATTAAGTGCGTCAAATACCTGATGATTGATACTAATATCAAATTTTTTCGGATAAAAAACGGGTGCAGTAAAGTTATTTTTATTTTTTATATAATCATTAATTATTTTTACAGCACTGTCAGCAATCTGATTTATATTGCTGTATATAGCCGCAAGTGCACCGGCACGGACAAAATTTCTTGAGAAGGCAATAACCGGTTTTCTGTATCGATAACAGGTGAGCAGAATGTTTTTTACTGTTTCACTGTTATATATTTTTTTATCAGGCAGGGCAAGCAGTAAATCAGAATGATTAAGTGCATCTTTAATACTTTCAGACAGATATTTGATGTTACTTACAGAGGATTTATAAATACCAAGTTTTAGTTTATGTGCGCAGGTTTCAAGGTTTTTTCGGTTAATGTTTTTGCTATCATCATGTAGGTAACTGATAGCATGCCAGTTGGGATTTAGTTGTTTAATGAATTCGAGTTGTTTGCAATATGACTGGGTCATATATAATACTGCAGTATGTTTTTTGGTGTCGGGTTTATTACTGTATTGTGAAGGGTCTGTCGCTATCAATAGCTGATTGACACTGGAATAGTGTTTCTGACTATTCTGTATAGCTGAAAGACCAATAGCAATAATGATATTTGGTGTCAATGAATATGTGGAGGGGGATTTTTCTGGTGATTTTGTGTTGATCCGAATATTTTTGTATTTGTGTAAAAGTTTACTGGATATGATATTTGCCAGTGCTGTTTGTATAGTGCTGTCATCTGAGGCAATAATCAGAATGTTCTGGTGAGGAGGTAGTGGGTATTTTCTGCTGTCAGCCGTAGTATCGGCATGGACATCCACCAGCATGCCACCCATCGTACTGATCAGGATAATAGTTATCAGCCAGCCAACGGATAAGTACAGGCTGCGTATGAGAAATCCTTGTCCGGTAGTTTGCATTATGCTCGGGGTTTAATAATTAATTCTAAATTCAATGAATGCTATTGTATTACTAACGATTAAAGGTGCCGTAGGGTTCCTTGGGTTATCTTTATAATCGCTATAATTACCCAGTAGATTTTTCAAAACCAGTGATAAACTTCCGCGAGTTTGATTGAACCGGTATTGCCGACCAAATTTTAGATTAAGTATTTTGTATGCGCCATGGGTGGCATCTACCCAGCCGAATTTTCCGACATAATAATAGGCGATACTGGCATTGTATTTTTCATTAAACTGTTTGCTTGCCAGTAGAGAATAGCTGTTTGCAGGTGCTGAGCGGGCAATAATATGCGAATTGCTGGTAATATTAAGTATCGCACCACTGGCAATCAGGCGTAATGTTGGGTCAATATGATAATCCATTTCCATTTCGATACCAGACGTTGTACTTTCGATATAATTTTTAAAAAGCTGTGTACTATTATCGACATTATCAATAGCTGGGTTGTTTACGGGTACTTTTTTTGTATTGATAAAATTATTCACGGAATCACGAAATATACGACTGTTAAAAAGTAGTGTGGAACGTAGAAAGTTGCCATAATAAGCGATTTCCCGGCTGATAATCTGTTGATTAACCAGGTCCGGGTTACCGGTAATTACCTGATCATGTAATGTGAAACCAGTCGGGGTGCCACCGATGGTTGTGTCATGGGCATATTTTGTATCTGCCTTTACTTCCAGTGGGAAGGGGCTACGAATTGCCTTGCTGATGCCAAAGCGAATTTTATGATAGCGATTGAAGGCATGGATATAGGACAGGCGAGGGGATGTTTCGGTGCCTGTATAGTCATTTTTTTCCACCAGCGCACCTGCATTGATAATGTCATTATGCAGAACATGCCATTCGATATTGGCAAAACCACGGTATTGATTATGCGTAACCGTTTTATCAATACCCAGATACAGTGGTGAATAGACCCGGTCAAGTTGGGCACTTAGCCCCCAGACCAGTCGAAGGTTATCCTTTGGGTAAATAAAATGGGTTAATTCAAGATTGTGACGTTCTGTTCTAACGCCAGCATTAACATAGAGGGTAAAGGGATCGGTTGGCGGGTAGCCGAGATCTGCGGTATTGATCGGGATTGACGTATATGAATCGTTTTTACTTGAATAGTTATAATAATATTGTAGTTGTATAGTGTTTTTTGCATTAATAGCATTTTCCCATTTCACAAACTGGAAAAAACGTATGTTCTTAACGGTACGTGCGGTAGGCAGAACGCCATCATGGTTTCGGTCGGCCTGCTGAAAATTATGACCATAACCACCCTGATAACTAAGTGTATTGTGGTTATTGAACTGGTAGTCCATACGATAGTCGACATTATGGCTACTGGTATCATCCGGGTTAGGATTTTTGTTAGCGCTGTCCTGACCATTATCATTCAAGGTTGATGCGGTAATACGGTAATCGAGCTTTCCCCTGTTACCACCATAACGATAGGTAAGATCGGCAATATTATGATTTCCGGTATTGGTTCGCAGATAGGAACCCTGGTCTTCCGCTGCTGTGCGGGTAATAATATTAATGGCAGCCATAAAGGTATTGGAGCCATAGGTAGCCAGGTTCGGTCCACGTGAAACTTCGATACGTTCAATATCGTCAATATTAACGGGAATTGCTTTCCAGTTAATGCCACCGAAAAACGGGTCATAAATTGAGCGGCCATCAATCAAAACCTGCATCTGTTTGGAATACTGGTCACTGTGGCCATGGTAAGCAACAACGTATTTGGGTTCATCACCAAATTCATTACCACTGTAGCCAACCTGCATGCCGGGAATCAGACGTAATACTTCCGGAATGGTTCTGGCGCCAGTGGCTTTAATGGTTGCACGGTCAATCACTGATACAGTAACGGCTGCATCGGAGGCCGGCTGTTCCAGGCGATTGGCAGAAAGAACAATGGGCATATCAAAAAACAGGTCATCCTCAGTAGCCAATAGTGGAAATGAAAGGGCTAAAAAGGTCAGCCCGAGTAGTGGATGGGATACTATTTTAATCAATGACATAACAAATTAGGGTGAATAATATAATAAAAAAAATGATAATTTTTACTGTAATATAATAGTCGAGTACTATTCTAGCAGGAATAGATAAAATCAGAATAAACAGAATCAGAACATGCAAAATCAGGAATATTTAACCCTTGCCGATACCATTGGTAATACCCCTCTCATTAGAGTACAGCGATTACTGGCGGAAACGAATAGTACGGTCTTACTTAAACTGGAAGGCAATAACCCCGCTGGTTCGGTAAAAGATCGCCCGGCGCTTAATATGATACAGCAGTCGCAACGACGTGGCGATATTCGCCCGGGGGACACGCTCATTGAAGCGACCAGTGGCAATACCGGTATTGCCCTGGCGATGGTGGCTGCAGTAATGGGCTATCATATGATTCTGATTATGCCGGACAATATGAGTGCAGAGCGATGTGCCGCAATGAAGGCATATGGCGCGGAACTGATTCTGGTAACGCAGGCACAGGGGATGGAAGGTGCACGCGATCTTGCCTTGCAGATGCAGCGTGAAAACCGGGGTATTGTGCTCGATCAGTTTAATAATCTGGATAATCCCAATGCGCATTACCTGACAACCGGTCCTGAAATCTGGCAACAGACAAATGGAAAAATTACCCATTTTGTCAGTGCTATGGGGACTACCGGCACTATTGTAGGTACTTCCCATTTTCTTAAGGAAAAAAACCCGCAGATAAAAATCGTCGGTGTGCAACCACGAGAAGGGGCAAAAATTCCCGGTATCCGCCGCTGGTCGGCGGCCTATCTGCCGGGTATTTTTGATGCCGCAAGCGTTGATTTTACCCGGGATGTCAGTCAGCAGGAGGCGGAACGCACCACACGTGAACTAGCGGTAAAAGAGGGTGTTTTCTGTGGTATTTCCTCCGGTGGTGCGGTCGCTACAGCCTTACAACTGGCACGGGAAGTGAATCATGCCGTTATTGTAACCATTATCTGTGACCGGGGAGATCGTTATCTTTCAACTGGTGTGTTTCCATCCTGAAAGTAGATCATCATGACACAGAAGAAAAGACGTAGAAGGCGACAGCATGTGCCTGCCGATCCGGTAGAGGCAAACATTACAGGATTGTCTGCAGAAGGCAGAGGCATTGCACATGTAGATGGTCAGGTGGTTTTTATCGATCTGGCACTGACCGGTGAAACCGTTAGATTTAAGTATACGACTAAAACAGCAAAATATGCAGAAGGGGTAACGATCGAAGTTTTGCAGGCCTCAGCAGACAGAGTTGTGCCGATTTGTGCCGCATTCGAGCGTTGTGGGGGGTGCCGTTTGCAGCATATGTCATCTGCCGCACAGATTGCGCTGAAGCAGAAAATGCTATTCGATCAACTGGAACATGTTGGTAAGGTACAGCCACAGAAAGTGCTTGCACCGCTTATTGGCCCGCAGACAGGTTACCGGCATAAAGCCCGGCTCGGCGTTCGTTTTGTCGAGAAAAAAGACAGGGTGCTGGTCGGTTTTCGCGAACGTGGTGGTCGTTACCTGACCGAAATGGATCGATGTGAAGTGTTGCACGACAGTGTGGGTGTTCACCTGAAGGAGATCGGTGATTGCCTGTATCTGTTGCATGCACGGCAGGAAATTGCGCAAATTGAAGTAGCGGTAAGCGATAATCAGAGCGTACTGGTGTTCCGTCATTTACAACCGTTGGATGAACATGATCGCAGTATATTAACCGGTTTGTGTCAGTCTTTAAATCTGGTCGCTTATCTGCAGGCGGGAAAACCTACACAGCTGGAACCTCTATGGCCGGAAAATCCGCCGCCGCTGAGTTATCGCCTGGATGAGTGTAACGTAACGATTGACTTTGAGCCCTCAGATTTTACCCAGGTTAACCCGGTAATCAACCGAAAAATGGTAGTGCAGGCACTCGCGCAACTTCATCTGAATATGGAAGACAGGGTTCTGGATTTATTTAGTGGACTGGGTAATTTTTCACTTTCCATGGCACGTCAGTGTGCCAGTGTAACAGCGGTAGAAGGTTCGTTGGAAATGGTAAAAAAAGCCCGTGAGAATGCACAAAGAAATGGTATTGAGAATGCTGAGTTTATTTTTGCCGATTTATATAATGATGAAACCCTGCATGCACCGTGGACTAAAAAACAATATAGCAAAATACTGCTTGATCCACCACGCTCTGGTGCAGCCGCTATTTTGCCATTAGTAAAAAATATGCGGGCTGAAATAATAGTGTACGTTTCCTGTCATCCTTCCACCCTGGCAAGAGATGCCGGAATACTGGTTAATGAGCTGGGTTATAAACTGACTAATGCTGGAATACTGGATATGTTTCCACATACCGCTCATGTCGAGTCAATAGCTGTGTTCACAAAGTCATAGGAAAACTTTTTATCACGGTTTATAGCAGAATAAAAGCCATTTTTATTCCAGCAACTTCGATGGTATCACCATCATGTAATGGGTGCGCCTGTTTACCAACGACAGTGTCATTAATTCGTGGCATTTTTTCTTCCTTGCCGGCATCAACGACAATAAAAAAATAGCCATTTTGGCGGCGAGTGATTGCTGCAACCTGCACATCAGGTTTACCCAGAGTCGTAATGATTTTTGTCAGTTCTAATTCTTTGCCACGGTTGGTTCCAGATAGTATCTGTAGTTTTGCTCTGGTAGAATCTTTGCCAGATGTGTCAGCAGCGTTAATGCTGTCTGTAAGTATTGGTTCCTGTTCTTTAGTGCCAGAATTTTCTGTATTGAGCATATTCTGTGTATCTGGCGGGATTATCATGGTTGTACCAAACTGGTCTTCTTTAACCGTTTCATCAATGTATGTCAGTGTATGCGTTCCGATTGATATAATATCCCCATTTTTTAGTGCCTGTCGAGTTATCTTTTTTCCGTTAATGATTGTTCCGTTTGTACTATCAAGATCCTGTATAAAGGAATCGTGCAAAATAGTAATGACCTTTGCATGTTGACCGCTGACGGCCTGATTATCAATATGAATATCATTGTCGTCTTTTCGGCCAATGCTTACTTCTTCCTTGCTAAGTTCATACTCCTGTTCGATTTTACCATTACAGCTTAGTACCAGTTTTGTCATAGTTAATCTCGGAATTTATAGTTGATGGTTGATAAGAGGTGGCTTCAGGAGAATATGTCAAAAAAATAGGAAAACAAGTTATTTTTGGCAGGAAAAGTTTTAACTGGTCTGGCTAGTAAAGTGGAAATATTATCTTTTCCACCGTGTAGAATTGATTCATGTATTAGTTCATCCGCCGCAGATTCGAGATTATGGCTATTTTCCTGAAGAATGGAATGGATGAGCTTGTCTTTAATCATGTCGTTTACTCCGTCAGAACATAATAGAAAAATATCATCGACCATGGCGATATCTTCCTGGATATCAATTTGTACTGTTTTATCAATGCCTACAGCACGTGTAATCAGGTTTTTATTTAATGAATTTCGTGCCTGTTCCGGGGTATAAAAATTCCGGTCTATCAGTTCCTGCATTAAACTGTGGTCACGAGTAATCTGTTCCAGTATTCCGTTACGTAGCAGATAAAGCCGCGAGTCGCCTACATGTGCAACGGTATAACGGTTGTCATAAAACAGGAGGACGACAACAGTAGTACCCATACCGCGGTATTGAGCATGTTCCTGTGATGATTCATACACCTTTTTATTCGCCTGGGTAATGGCATCATGTATTGCAATACTTTCCATTCGGAAACCGCTTTCTTCATCGACTTCACCGTTACGGATATATTTTAGTTTTTGTGCCAGTGTCTCCATGATCGTACTGACTGTCATCGCACTGGCCATTTCTCCGCCACGATGCCCGCCCATGCCGTCAGCAAGTACTGCCAGCCCGATACTTTCATCGCAGGCAATGGTGTCTTCATTATGATCGCGAAGCAGACCCACATCAGTACGGCCGAAGATTTTTATTTTTCCTTTTACACTCATGCTGGTTTCTTTATGTCGGTTCCTTTATTTTTTAGCGGCTATAATTTTTAGACATTTATTTATGTCATTGGCCATCTGTTTACCTGTTTTATAGCGTTTCTCTACATTTTTTGCCATTGCACGATTGATAATAACGTTAATACAGCGTGGAACATCTGGATTAATTGAATCAGGTGCGGGGTGAGGTTTGTTGGCGATTCTGTACATCAATGTTGTCATCGAATCTGCCTTAAATGGTAGTTGACCAACCACCATCTGAAATAACATTACCCCCAGGGAAAACAGGTCGGACTGACCTGTAACTTTTTTTCCTGCCAGTTGTTCGGGCGACATATAAGAAGGAGTTCCTAAAATCATACCGGTTCGGGTTTTACTTGAATCGGTAATACGGGCAATGCCAAAGTCGGTAATTTTCATGCTGTCTGTTTTTTCATCCCACATGATATTAGCCGGTTTTATATCACGATGAACGACATTGTACTGATGTGCATAATCCAGACCTTCTGCCGCACGCCGTATAATTGATAGTACTTTTGTAATGGGTAGCAAGGTATCGGGCCGAGTGTGATTAGTGAGATCTGCACCTTTGAGGAATTCCATTGCGATATAGGCAAGGTCGTGTTCTTCTCCAGCATCGTAAATGGTAACAATGTTCGGGTGGGTAAGACGACCGGCAGTTTTTGCCTCACGGAAGAAGCGGGCTTTTACTTTCTTCAGCTCATCCGCTTCAAATTCCTGCGATAACGCCATGGTTTTAATGGCAACGACGCGAGAGATTTTTGGATCTCTACCCAGATAAACGGCACCCATTGCACCTTTGCCCAGCTCACTTTCTATTTCATAGCGACCCAGCATGGGTTTTTCAATATTGCTGTTATCCAGTATTAATCCACCTTCCTGTGAGCGCTTACCCGTCCCCAGAATAATACTATCTTCCAGTAATTGTGCCTGTTTTGAACGTTTCTTAATGTCGCGGAATTTTTTATTAAAATCGGCCATGTAATCGTACACAGATTTTGCCCGGCTAAACTGACGTTTGCGTTCATAGTCCTGTGCCAGGTTATAAAGCAGTTCCATTACTGATTTATCTATGGGGAGTTTGCGAAATTTTTCAAACGCCATATCCAGTTGTCCTTGCCCCTGTAGTGAAAGGCCCAGTATGCGATTGTTTTCGGCAGATTCGATATCGAGCCTGGCCTTACCTCTTTCCGTTAATAGAAAGTGTTTGGTTGTGAGTAAAATATGACCAACGATAAGTAATAAACTGGGTAACATTAAGGGTAGCCACAATCCTTTTTCGGTCATCAGAACATAATAGGTAATCAAACATCCACTCAGCATAATAATGGTGATGATAAATCCTGTTGCAGCCCCCAGCTTTGGCAGAACAAACATTAAATAGATGGCAATTAGAGCGATAATACCAAAGCGTGCATACATTCCCCATGCGGGTTGAATAAAAAAGTCTTCATTTAAAATACTGGAAACAGAATGTGCCAGGGTTAGAACCGGTGCCATAGTTGGATTAATGGGCGTTACAAAAGTATCACCAACACCCAGAGCTGTTGCACCGATTAATACAATTTTATTTTTGTATTTACTGGCAGGGATTTTACCTTCGAGAACATCATAAAAGGAATCAACAGGAAATGCTGAATGGTTACCCGTATCGTGATAAAAGAAAGTGTCCATTTCTAAATAGTGGTTTGTTTTTATTTTCAAATGACCAAGCTTTACGTCAGAACCAACATCAACTTTGATATCTTTAATGCCAAGATTGAGACTTTTTGCCGCCAGCATCAATGCCATAGAGGGATAATAGCTTCCATAGTAATTGATAATTAGCGGTTCTCTACGGATTGCACCATCATCAATATCTGGCAGGTTAACCAGTGCACCGATAGCAGCAGCCTGTTTTCCCAGTAATGGAATCGGTGCATAGGCATTTACCATATTGCGTGGCGCATATTTATCAGGATTGGTGTCAGTATTATTGATTATATTCTGTGGAGGGATTTCATTGCGGGTAATATATTCAGGGAAATGAGTATCCGGCTGACCAATGGCATTACCGGGAACAAACGGCATAGCCAGGACAACATTTGCCGCATCTTTCAGACCCCTGGCGAGTATTTTATCTGTATCAAGCGTTGTCTCTGCGCTATGAATATATTTAAAGTAGGCAGTCAGGTCTTCTGCAACCTGTTTGTTTAATGGTGAATTCTTAAGGCTAAGAGCAATTTGTTGAATGGCTTTACGACCACCAACATCTCTTTTGTTTCTGACCAGTTTGCGACTTTGCCAGATACGATTTTTTAACTCTTTTACCGCAGCAGGAATAGCCGTGATACTGCTATTTTCTAACATCTGTTTCAGTTTACGGATATAGCGTAAGCCGGGGTCAATTTGTGGTTCGGAGAAAAAGACTGTCTCACCAATGACTCTGGCACCGCCTTTCTTAAGAATCTCCAGCATTTTGGCATGAACATTTCTTGGCCATGGCCAGCGTCCAATATTATTAATACTCTGATCATCAATGGCGATGACGGCTATTTTATTACTGGGTATACGGGTTGAAGATCTCACGCCGAAGTCGTAGGCGCTGTGTTCAAGACGGGAAATAAAACTGGATCCGGAGAAGAGCAGGAAAATAATGGTAATGACCAGGCCGGTAAACCAGTCACTTCTCCAGCCCCCTATCTTCATTATTATTACCCCGTTATGTAAACTGCTGACCAATACTTTATTATGTTGGTGTATTTCAGTCAGTAGCGTATGTGGTAAATCCCTTTGTGAACCAAAGGATAGGTTCCATCTATCGGTATGCAGTAAATTTATAGATGATTATTACGTTAACAGTGAATAACGGTTAAAAATGACCGGTATGATAAATAGTATGGTAATAACATATTGTTTTTTATAACATCATGGATGCCATGTCGGCAAAACATATCGTCCATGATCAGGTGTTATCCATTTTTATATTTAACCATTACTGATTCTAGACGGAAAAATATAAATCACCGTATGGTTAGGATAATTTTCTGAATTTTTTTCAGATAATTCTTGATTAAGTCCAGACTATGCAGGCTGCTGTTTACAGCGTATTGACTCAGTTACCCCGCCATAAGCTGACGGGGTATGACGGGTTATTAATCAGGTAGGTGCAAATTCATTCGCACGATGTGCGTATGTATTGGCGCCCTTCAGTGTGGTATGGGCAGTGATGCCTGCGTCT
>CAYXNL010000012.1:0-2895 GCA_964466455.1 uncultured Thiotrichaceae bacterium | reverse complement strand
ATGTGCGTATGTATTGGCGCCCTTCAGTGTGGTATGGGCAGTGATGCCTGCGTCTGTATTAAGGTAGAAAATTCAGTCGCCATGGAGGCACCCAGCTTACCGGCAAAGCGCTCCAGTAAATCATCCTGTAGTGTGTAATTGACTATATTTTTTTCACCGATAATTTTTCTTGCGACGTAACTGGTACTGCCGGTAGCATCAACAAGACCGATTTTAACTGCCTGCTGACCAGTCCAGACAAGACCGGAAAATAATCCGTCCACTGTGGTATCCAGACGTTTTCCACGACCAGATTCTACTGCCTTAATAAATTGCTGGTGAATCTCGTCAAGCATCGCCTGCAAGTGTTGCCTGGCCGTTTTATTGACGGGCAGGAAAGGATCTAGTAATGCCTTGTTCTTACCGGCAGTTAACAAGCGTTGTTTAATGCCTAATTTTTTCATCGCATCAACAAAACCAAAATTATCCATACGGACACCAATGGAGCCGACGATGCTGGCTTTATTGGCATAAATTTCATCTGCGGCAGAGGCGACATAATAACAGCCGGAGGCGCATATATCGGTAATCACTGCATACAGTTTTATTTTAGGGTATTCCTTACGCAGGCGTTTGATCTCATCGTAAATATAACCTGCTTCTACCGGGGAACCACCAGGGCTGTTGGCACGCAGAATTACTCCAACGGTATTTTTATTTTCAAAAGCGTCACGCAAGGCGGTAATAATATTCTCTGCACTGGCCGGCTTTTTATCTGCAATAACGCCGTTTAATTCTACCAGTGCGGTGTGGGGTTCAATTGATGATACATTAGACAGGCTGACTATACTGGAAAAATAGAAGAAGATACCAATGTAGAAAAAGGTCAGAAGTTTGAAAAAGATACCCCAGCGACGTGAGCGTCGTTGTTCTTTGATGCTGGATTCTGCCAGTTTGGTCAGTAATTTTTTTTCCCAGTCGGGATTGTTATCATTCATGTTTTTTTCCTGAAGATGAAGATGATGAAGTCTGTCGTGTTGTATCAGGCCATTTTAGCCTGTAGCAGATATTTTGGTAACTCGCAAACACCGCTCAGACAGAATAGAGGGGAAAATGGCAATAAAGTTTCAGCCGAACGAGCCTGCTGTGTGCTGATGCGGGCATCACAGATAAGGCGGCTGGCGTATTGCAGACTGGTCACTATACGGTGGATGGAATCAACCAGTGTCCCATCCCAGTCAAAGATAATTAACGGATAATGCTTCATTGTTGTTTTAGTGTCTGAAGAAACTGTTCCAGTTCAGTCGGCAGTGGTGCCTGTTGTCGCAGACTCCTGGCCAGGGGTAAGTAAATTTCACTGGCATGTAGAAACAGATGTTTCAATCCCAGAGTACGTAATATCCGGTTCCGTTCTTTATCACCATATTTTGTATCACCAGCAATGGGGTGTCCGCAGTGGCGGGCGTGAACACGAATCTGATGCATGCGACCGGTATCAATTTTAATGCGCATCAGACTATAGTGTGAAAAAATGCTTATTGGTTCAAAATGACTAATAGCAAACCGCCCGCCAGGGTCTGTTGTCATTCGATGCTCGCCACCGAGTTTAATCTTACTAACCGGAGCATCAACGGTAATACAACCCTGCGACCATTGTCCGCAAACCAGAGCAAGGTAGGTTTTTTCTATATGCTTCAGGCTTTTATCCCGACTGTCCTGCTGAAATAGCTGTTGTACGGCATTCAACGTCGAGCGATTTCTGGTTAGCAGTAGACAGCCGCTGGTTTCGCGGTCGAGCCGGTGTACCAGTTCCAGCGGGGTATCGGGCATAAGCTGGCGAAAGACCTCAATAACACCATATTTCAAGCCACTACCACTATGTACGGCAATGCCGGAAGGTTTATTGACTAGCAATAGATTTTCATCCTGGTAAATAATAGATTGTTGTAGAAGTTGTATGACCCGATCGGGAATGTATATTTCTTCCCTGGGTTGAAGGTGAACAGGAGGGATTCTGAGTTTGTCACCCGGTTGTAATGAATAGGATGGTTTTTTTCGACCGCTATTAACGCGAACCTGTCCGCTGCGCACCAGGCGATATATATGACTTTTCGGTACATTTTTCAGGTGTTTACGCAGAAAGTTGTCAACGCGCTGGCCAGCCTGAGACGGTAAAATTTCAATAATTCGGGCAGGATTTTTGGGTAAAGCCATATTTTTACTGTATTTTAAAGAGTATATGATGAAATATCCCGGTTAAAGGTTGACCCGGGCGCAACATTTTGACAGACTTCAACGTACTTGTGTGGCCTGTATGACGGCTATACATAAATATCTCAGGGAAGAATATTAAAATTATGCGTGGAAAAGGGAAGCAGGCTGGATAAATCTGCCTGGAAACGTAAAAGAAAATGTAAAAATTAACTTCGCCGTCAGGCGAATGTGCCCTTCATTGTTCAATTAAATAATGATTTAGTGAAAGCAATGGCAGGTTAAACAGGTCGGCTATCCGTAATTTTTCAGCCATACAGATATGACACCACTACTTACTGCTTGGCCATGATACTGCTTAGCCATGCCAGGCGGGCATAGTTACTAATTTTTTACCCGTGCAAATGCAATAACAGCTCTCTGCTGTTGTTTAAAAGAGCACAGGTTGAATAGATAGACCAACACATTATTAAAGAATGTATTACCCAAATTATTACTTGGACACGTTGACCGGAGATACTCTGCCGCTGACTGTAATGTTATCCATTACCGTTTTTGTCATGCTGGCATTGCAGTATCCGTTGCAGCATTTATACCGTATCGCACGTTCTGTGCTGATGCGTATTGCGTCTGTACGTGTTTTAAGTCTCAACCCAGGTTTAACTGCAAATGAAAAGAATTTTAATCAATGCAGTCCAGAAAGAA
>CAYXNL010000011.1:10600-48754 GCA_964466455.1 uncultured Thiotrichaceae bacterium | reverse complement strand
GCGCTGGAATACGCACCAATCTTACCGGTTTTACTACCGATCCGGTACTGCTACCCAATGCTTCGGCAAAAGGTACGTTTGTAATTATCCGGCAACATACTGTTCAGCTACTGAGAAACTTCGATCAGTTTAGCCAGGCACTGACCAACTATCTGAATGCTGTTACTCTGGTAAAAACCATTAAAGCCGGTGGTCACTTTAATGATGTTACATCCAGCATGAGTGTTAACGGAATACGGATTGTTTTACAATAAACCCAATTTTCTTATTGACATCATAGCAAAAAACAACGACTATTAGCGCATGACAACAACACAGCTAACAATAATTCGCCGAATTTCTACCGAATTTCTGTCTATTGCCAACTTGCAATACAACCAGCGGTGCGTTGTCGATTAAATAAAAATAATAATAAATTTTCTATTACTCAAGGCCGCTGCGTGAAAACCAGCGGCCTTTTTGTTTTTTTAAACGAACTATTTTTTGGACTATCTCCGGTTTTTACCGGCATCTTCTCTTCTTTAATATTAAAAGGAGAATGTTTTTACAGCAGGCAGAATTTTCTCACAAAGAGAATTTATTCTTCACCAAAAATAACCGGGGTAATAAGTGTACGGGTTTCACATCAGGCGAGGGTATAGCAGGCTTCATCAATCGATTATGAATGTATAAATATAATATACAGCTATTGTCCTGTTAAACCTGAATTAATTAATTTAATCTGGATTGCAAAATCCAGCAAAATAGGCTGAAATTATCACTCAGTCGCATTTTGAGTTACCTGGCTACTGGGATTTATTTTTTATCTCATTGTTATTATTGAATATTACGTATTGGCATGGTTGGTGCTTATGTATTTATGTGAGCAATTTCACAGAAACCTGCATCGCAGTCTACCTGACTGTGATGCAGGAAGTCTTAACACGTCATTGTTTGATTGTGAGAGACATCTGTGGTCAGTGTTCGCAGTACACACATGTCATAGTGATCCGAGGAAAATATGATGTGGTTATTTGGTAAGAGTACTAAGCCGCAGTCGGTGATGGAGTATTGCGCTGGGCGAATTGTGGACGTGTGTGAACTCGGACCGATTCAGGTGCAGGTAGCGATTGACTGCCGTGGGGCTGTTTGTCCACGTCCGCAGCTGCTTACCATGAAGGCGCTTGATCATATGCCGGACGGTGATGTAGTGGAGCTGCTGGTTGACAATCCGAGCTCTGTCGAGGCGATACCGGCTATGGCTTTAACCCTGGGTAGTTCCCACCTTATTACGGTTAAGGAGGAAGATTACTGGAGCATCTATGTGCGCAAAGGTATTGAAGACACGGGGGACTGAACGTAACTACCGGTGTTGGTTTATCGGTTGCAAATTACAGCAGTTGGAGACGGTATATGTCCAAAGAGTCGGAGGTGATAGTGGTTAATAATACGGCCAATAATGAACTTGCCTGGTTTTCGCGAAAAGGAAATCTCTACGCATTAGGAATCCTGTTACTGATTGCCATTGGTTCAATCATGGCACTAGATGCAGACATTCGTTGGGTATATTTGCTTGTCTACCTGTGGTTTGGCCTGATCTACGGTATCTTCCTGCAGTATGGGCGTTTCTGCATGGCATCTGCGGTGCGCGATCTATTTGCTGTTGGCGTACCACGTATGGCAGTAGGTGTACTGATTGCGGTTATACTGTTTTCACTGAGCGCTGCTGTAGTCAAATTTATGGGAGTAAGCACTTATTTTCCCAATCCTTTAGGCTGGTATAGCTTAATCGGTGGTGCGTTATTCGGCTTCGGCATGGTTTTCGCCGGGGGCTGTGCCTCTGGTTCTTTATATAAATGTGGCGAGGGCAATATCGGCTCTATGTTAGTGATCACATCCCTTGCTTTTACTCAGGCTATTTATGTTACTCAGGGTGGCTGGCTCAATGATCTGGTTCCCGCTTCCTGGACTGCATCGGCTCTAAGTAAACATATGCCTGCAGTATTGAGCGTAACAAATGGCTGGTTTGATCAGTATATGGCTGGTTACATCTGGGATCTAAAAAGTACCACTATGGCTAATGTACTTGGCTTCAGTGGTGCTGCCAGTGGTGCCTTTATTGGCAACGCTCTATTTTGTGCGATTCTGCCATCATTACTGCTAATGATACTACTGTATGTAATTTATTACCGTAAGGGATATTTACGCCGCAAGAAAGTTGATAAGCCAACCGTCACTGAGTCTCTGCGCGGCATCTGGTCGATGCTTACCGCATCGCGTAATACCGCGATCGCCGGGTTGGGGCTAGGTATCTTTGCTGGATTACATATGTGGGTCATTGGTGAATTACGTAAACACTATGGTATTTTTAATTTTGGCCAGCTACTGAAAGACATGGGTCATACGTCAGGTCTATCTGTCCAGGGTACGGTGTTTGATCCAGGTTACTGGTATATCACTACACAGGAAGCACAGTGGGGTGGCTGGGTACTGCATAAATTGGGTGTACATAATATGCATAACATTTTCTTTGGACTGGAAAATGGTTTACCCAATCCGTTGATTAATGCACCCGGCTGGATGTCAATCGGTATTATTTTAGGTGCCGCCTGCCTCGCTCTGATACGGCGTGAATTTAAATGGAAAGTTCCAAGCCTGGAAACGGTCATCTTTGCTGTGTTCGGTGGTGCTTTCATGGGTCTGGGTGCACGCATCGGTCTGGGTTGTAATATCGGCGCATTTTTCGCTGCTGTTACCAACGGTGACTTTACGGGCTGGATATTCCTGTCTGGCATGATTGTGGGCGCTTATTTTGCCGTGAAGTTATTCACTCGATGGCTGGACTGGTGCACATCGCGCGGAGACTTTGCTATCTAAAGGGCATCTCTATATTAATTGATTGCGCCCTAAAGTTGTATTTAGCTAATTTAAGATCGACGGTAACTCAGGAAATCAATGGGTATAGGTGACAAGATGGCAGTTAAATTTAATAAAGTTGCAGATGGCGAGTACAGTCTGGATGTGACGGGTTATGTTTGCCCACATCCACAGATGTATACGAAAAAAGTACTGACAAAACTCAATCAGGGTGATGTACTTACCCTGTTGTTCGATAACCCTTCTTCAGGTGAGTCGGTTAGCTCGATGTGCGAATTACAGGGTGATGATGTGTTCGAGCGCGATAATGATAAAGGGGTTTTTACATGGAAAATTCGCAAAGGCTGAAACTGATTGACGGGTTGATGGCCGCTACAGTCAGGGCAGTTATTATGTCATCTTGCGCCGGAAATTAGGAGGCCATTATGCGTCTGGGACTGGTAGTTACCGATAACACATATGCTACAGCTGCCCGTGGTCTACTGAATGCTGCCCAGTTACGTAACTGGGAATGTCGCTGCTTTTTGACCGATCGCGGTGTGCTGCTGCTGACAGAGCCGGAGTTTATACAATCACCCGGTGTTCTCGCCAGTATCATAGCGGTATGTGAATTAAGCGTCGAGCGTTACGAAAATCATGGTTTGCAGATGAAACATATTGATCCGCATGTGATAGTGGGTGGCCAGTATCAGGATGCGGAGCTGGTAAAAAACACTGACCGGATTATCGTTTTATAGGAGAGAAAGGTGGGTGATAAAAATAACAGGACTATTCTGCTCATTGCTCAAGACAACAAACCTGAGACCTTACGTATGGCCAGTGGCCTGACTTTGCTCGACGACCAGGTGATCGTTGATGTGCTTGGGTGTCTGGATAATGATGAGGAAACCGTTCTGCAACTTGAGGCGCTGGAGTTTGCGGAAGTGCCAGTTAGTAATATCGTGCTATCCACACCGGGAGATATTGATCGACTTGCCGGGGATATTTTATCGGCCGACGTGGTGTATATGGTATGAGTGCGCACAGGAAACTACTGCTGATTTACGCCACCCGTGAAGCGGGCTCGCAATCGTTGGCCAGACACAGTGAGCAACTGGTTAAGGCTTTACGTGCGCGTGGAGCCGAGGTCAAGGAACTGAGTCTGGCAACCGATCCGAATATCCTGCTTGATTTGCTGGAGGCAGGTGCGATGCCAGTGGTAATTAAGAAGGGGGCAGGCTAAATCCTGTTGTCTGAATTGCAAAATTCACGGTCACCTGCTCAGGACGGTAGTCTGCAACAGCTTTCCCCTTTATTAAACGTGCTAAGGTTATGTTTTTAAAGTGATTACCAAAGTGGCATGAAGTCTGCTTTGGTTTTGTTAAGCAATTTACTTCAGACCAGATAGCTCGGGGTTAGTTGCAGTGCAGATTATAGCTATGATCTGCAATTAAAAAAACAGTAACTCAGCTTCCATTACATTGGCGTGGAATTAAACAACAACTCGCGGGGAAGAACCAAATGAACAGAAGCACCAGATTATTTGATTATCGGCAGCCTATCAGGTTCTTCGACACCCTGCTTTTAGCAGGTGCGATCCTGCTGGTTAGTGGTTGCGGTGGTGGCAGTGGTGGCGGGAATACCACTACAGGTTATACCACAAATCCAGGGGGCACTCCGGTTCCGATCAAGGTCGACACTGCGGCTGAAATTGCCCAGGTGTCGGACGCTGATTATAACAAAAATGTCAACGGTCTGATTACCGGGGCCACCTTGCAACACTGGATTGATAACTGGAAAACTAACCGGCCAGCTGGCATTACCGGACGTTTGATTATTCTACAGATAAACAATGGACCAACTGGCAAGGAGTACATTACACCGAATCCGAGCCAGGGCATACTCACCTATCGCATCATATCCGATACCAGCGCCAATAGCAGGCTGGTTATGTCCCGCTTCAATGGCGTGACTACAACCCGTGCCATGGTGCTTGATGGTACACACATGGACAAATTCCTGCATGACTATGGCATTGATCCAACACAGGATATGATCGTTTTCGCTATGGGCACCGGGGGCAACTTCCCCAACATGCAGATGGGGCGTGGCTGGTACCTGTTCCGTTACTGGGGTGTCACATCGAGCCACCTGGCGGTACTGGATGGGGGTGCGTCCAGTGCGCTAGTCATGAACCAGAGTTATCTGGGCTCCACAGCGACCTGTGATGAGACGTCGACTGCCGCGACAACGAGTCCACCGACCCCTGCTCCCGATGGTTCCATCCCTACCAGCCTGTTGACGGGTACGACTTCCACCTATGATGCAACCACTGGCAAGCTCACCAATTCCTGCAGCCTGCCAGACTCTGGCTGGATTTCGGTGAAAAATCTGCCGCAAGATAATACCATCTTACAGGCCACGCTGGGGGATATGGTGAAGGCCGCCGAAGGGCAACCGAATACCTTTATCTGGGATGCTCGTTCAAAAGGAGAATATACCGCCGCTGAGAATGTTAAACAGGATTCGAATGGGAATAATACAACCTATCTTGGTATTGACTTCCGCAATGGTGACGCCAAACAGGGTCATCCCTATGGAGCATTTAATTTATCGTTCAACTATCTTTTGAAGTCCGATGGCTCATATCGCTACAAGGATAAGGCCATTTTGCAGAAGTATCTGAACGGTGGGCAGGCGGATGGTGTGAGCGGTAGTGAATTCATTAGTGGTGTTATTCCAGGTGTGGCGAATCCAGTGGGTGCGGGTAATGCCTATCACCCAGGTCAGACCATCATTACCTACTGCGAAACAACCTATCGGGCGATGATTACTGGTATCGCTGCTGGTGTTGTGCTGGGTCTGCCAGTTCGTTTTTACGATGGCGCCATGGTGGAATGGAATTCCATGGCACATGTCAAGGACAGGAATAGCCAGTATATTCTGCCCGCCAATTCACCGTGGCGCACGGATACTACGCGCAGTGTATTTGTCTATAATACTCCGACTGGCATTGCACCACGTCAGGTTGGCGCCCCCTATGCCACGCATGCTAATGCGATTATCCTCGCCGATAAGGCTTACAAACGAGGCGAGGCTCCTACCGGAGGTGGCAATACTGGTGGCAGCAGCGTGCCGCTGCCTCCCAACCCCTGCGGTGGCTGAATTCCTCCTGTGTAAAACTGCACCCGGTCTGTAATGGCCGGGTTTTTTTTGAAGACGGGAGAACTATCGAAGATAGATGACATACAAGTGCCGATTGGGTAGTCTGCATACTATCGAATAGCTTTTACCTGAAACACTTTTCACAGCAGGAGGTAACCGGATTTGAAAGTGCGATATATCGTGGTACTGGTGCTGGTCGCTGTGCTGGTGGCGTTGGCTGTAGTCGTACAACGTACGCTGGTACCAACGGACAGGGATCCTGTTGCCACGTTTGTCAAAAAATACTGGCATCGGCCAGTACTCGCGCAGGGAGGCACACCGCCGGGCTATGCACAGAAAGGCGCGACACCTGACTATCTGGCCCTGGAAACATCACTTGATACGGCTGCCTGCGCAAAATGCCACCCTGTCCAGTATCAGGACTGGAGCAAAAGCCTGCATAGCCATGCCATGGGTGCGGGGATATTGTGGCAGTTGCAGGTGCTGCCTGCCAAACAGGTATTAAGCTGTCTTAACTGTCACGCTCCACTGGCTGAGCAAAAAACATTACTGGCACAAAAACTGGGATGGCCGGGCATCGCACAGAATCAGCCACCCCCCTACGTGCCGCAGGATCTGTATCGTCAGGGGGTAATATGTGCCGCCTGCCATGTGCGTCAGCAGCGGCACTATGGTCCACCGCCACGCGCCGGTATTCCGTCAGGTGACACGGCCGGGTTACCCCATGGCGGCTACTCGGCTCAGCTAGCATTTACGGACAGCCGCTTTTGTGCATCATGCCACCAGTTTCCCAAAGATGGGCCATCACTTAACGGCAAACTGCTGGAAAATACCTACGCGGAATGGCTGGCCAGCCCGTATGCCGCAGAGGGGAAATCCTGTCAATCCTGCCATATGCCGCAGCGCCAACATCTATGGCGTGGCATCCACGACCCCGCCATGGTTCGCCAGGCACTTAGCGTTAACCTTGATGTGACTATTATAAATGCTGATCGACTACAGGTGCGGGCGCGCCTGCGTAACAGTGGCGCTGGTCATTATTTTCCGACCTATCTGGTCCCAGAAGTTGATGTATCGCTGGTTTTACTGGATCCACAGGGGCGCGTACGGAAGCAGCTGGCCAAAGCAGTTATTTCACGTGATGTAAATATAGCGTTAACCAGGGAACGCAAGGATACACGCCTCCCTCCCGGCGGTAGCCTGAACCTGAAAGCACAGCTGGATCGACCTGTAAAAGCCGGTTGGCAGGTCGAACTGCGTGTTGATGTTGCCCCCGAAGAACATTACGAGCACATGTTTGAGTCTGTGTTACAGGATCAGGCTGACGCTTTGCCCGCCTCCGTACGTCATACACTGGAAACGGCTCTGGCTAAGATCCGAACCAGTCATTTTAATGCCTTGCAGGTGAAACGTTCAATTCCTCCTGCGGCAATTGCAAATTAAGATATCTGCCCGGCAGATACCTTAATTTGCAATTATTTGCTATCCAAAAAATACAAAAATATACAATATTTACAACAACATACGCAAGTGGCACACTACCTGCATAGCGATTGATGGTAGAGGAGATTGGTTGTATGCGATATATGCGATGTATGTTATGGCTAACAGTGGTAGTTTGCGCGATCAGCTCAGCACCCCTGTTTGCTGGTGAAAGCATCGGAGCTGTGCGCGACAAAGCTAAAAGTTCGGGACGATCCGAATTATACCAGATGCCACCGCTATCATCGCGCCTGAAGTTTCGCTCGGGGCCAGTGTGTATGTGCGGTGGTGGCATAAGTGAAGCACAAATCAGTGCGGCTGAGCATGCTCGCGAGCAGGCAGACTCCAAACACAAAAAAAATCGGTAAGCAATGACTAACCGTTAACCTGGAGGAAATGACTAATGTTAAGAATATTGTGGAATGCCCTGCTTAGGCAGATGCGACTGGTGGTGGTTCTTGGTGCGGTCAGTGCACTCGGGGGAGTCGCGATCACCTATATCGTGGCAATGAGTCATAACAATTCACCTGCAACTGCGAGTTCGGAACAGACGTCTACTTCATCGAAACAGGCATGGGGGGACAAGCTGCTATCGAATATTGATCCCTACGTCATCAACGCTTCGCCAATACGTGTGGCTAATGCCTGTGGTCTGGGAGCATCGTCCTGCTTCAAATGCCATAACGGTAACCAGGCTTCAGTACCGAGTACTAAACCCTGGCACTCACAACATGAAGTTGTCAATTATTCCTGTGCCGGATGCCATCAGGGCAACCCACGCATAATGAATAAAGCAATGTCGCATTCGAGAATGATTGCAAACCCAGTCCAGCAGCCTGCCAAAGACTGCTTTAGCTGTCACAAATCAAGCGATGCACAGAAACTCGTTGATCGTTACCTGAAACTTCTCAATAAGGGGAAGTAGCAGATGAAGTCTATCAAAATAAGGGGGAGTAACTGATGATGAAGCCTATCAAACGTATCACTAATGCCTTGGGCAACCGATATACGCTGACTTTGCTCGTGGGCGCTTTAAGCATGGCGGTGGCACATGCCGGCCCCACACTTACCTACGGGAAAACTGGCTTCGTAACCCTCAGTTATCAAGTACAGATGTGGGCTCAGAATCGTGGTTATACTTCGAATAATAATTCGTCAAGTACAACTGATTTCTTTTTGCGTCGTAATCGTATAATACTGTCAGGTCAGTATAATAACTATGTTGGGTTTTATGTCCAGACGGACGCGCCCAATGATAGCAAAGATGGGCAGAATAATCGTAGCCTCTATTATCGTGATGCTTATATCACACTGGATCTGTCTGATGCTGTCAGGTTTATCGCGGGACGTTTTAAAAATACTTTTTCGCGGGAAAACCTGGAAGGCTGCTATCAACCACTAACCCTGGATCGTAGCCGGGTTCTGGCTTACACACCTTTCGGTGGATCACGTGATACTGGTGTGGCAATGTGGGGGAATCTGTTTAATGCAAAAATTCAGTACCGTGTAATGATAGCCAACGGTCGTAAGGGTGAGTATGTTCCAAACAATTCTTCACCACGCGTGACTGCACGCGTTGCCTGGTCACTGCTTGATCCTGAATACGGTTATGGATATCTGGGCACCTATCTCGGCACACGCAAAGTGTTGACGATAGGGGCGGCTTACGATCGTCAGAACGATGTGGCCTATGCAGACTGGCCGAATCGTTCTGACGCCAAAAACTATAAAGCCTGGACCACCGATGTGTTTTTCGAATACCCGACCTCGGTCGGTACGGTTACCGCAACGACGGCTTATATGGATTATAGTGTTGGCAATGCTATCAACGACAATCCGGATCCTGACCTGCCGGTTACCAGCCAGATGTCAGGCGGGTACCTTAAGCTGGGCTATCTGTTTCCTCGCACGATTGGTATGGGGCGCCTGCAACTTTTTGCCCGTCATAATAAGCTAGATTATGGAATTTCAAATGGTTACTACAGCAATACCTGGGACGGCGTGGGTGCCAACTATTATATCTATGGACAACAGCTCAAAGTAACCTTTGAGTATGATATGATCAAATATGCTTATCAGCACCCAACTGCTGCAGCGTTACGCAATTATGATCAGGCCACTTTAGGACTGCAATTATTATTCTGATTGGTAACAGGTGTTGGGGAGGGATTGAACGGTAAGCCGCTAGTCATAGGGAGAGTAATTTACCGCTCATCCCCTGGAGGGACACTATGTTGGCACTCGTCCAAAACGATAACCCTGTGGCGTTATATATTTCGCGCCTTGGACACGTGCTAGGCTGGATACTGGTATCCACCACCCTGGTAATGACCATTATGTTACTTATCTATGTCGGTCATGTTGGTGATTTGCTAATGCCAACAGCACTGGCAGTGGTCACGGTTGTACTATTGCTGGTTAGTATTGTCTGGCTACTATATCGTATGCTACGTTATCGCAGCGTGTTGCAAACGCTGCACACGGGTATCTTAGGTGCTCAGGAAGGTACGCTGGAAACCCTGAATGTGATGTCCCTGCCCGGTGTCCGTATGCGCCGTCTGATCGGTGACTACAATTTGATGATGACATACCTGCAACGTATTTTCGCAACGGTGGAGGAATGCCAGAACCGCGTTCTGACCGACCGCAACAAAATTAACGCTATACTCCAAAGCCTGCCCTGTGTCTTGCTGAGTGTCGATAATGACCTACGGGTCAGTGCGGTGAATACATTGGCCGAATCGATGTTCCGGATCTCCGAGAAGGCTCTGATTGGCTCCAGCCTGTTCGATTTGCTTGAATTTGGCGAGATGGATCGAGCTTTGCTGCGTGACGCTTTCCTCTACAAACACCGAATTTGCAATCAGGAAATCGAAACCCGCCTGGGTGATAGCCTGGTTCATCTCTCACTGAACCTCTCTTTTATTATCGAAAACGATACGAATATGGATGCGGTAATCACCTTGCAGGATATCAGCGACTATAAACATTTGCAGGAGAACGTATGTAACCAGGAGAAGCTGGTTGCCATGGGTACACTGGCGGCCGGTGTAGCGCATGAGCTGAATACGCCACTGGGAAATATTCTCGGTCATGCACAACTGGTGGGTAATGCGATAAGTAAGGATCAAAAGCTACAGCAATGGGTTCAGACTATCTGTAACGAAACCCGCCGTTGCTCACGAATCATCGATGATCTATTGCAGTATGCGCATCGTGAAGAGTGTACCGAGGATACATGTGACATCAACAATGTGGTTACGGAGGTTACTGAAGCCTACATAAACTGTCGCATCAAACGTTATAACATCAATGTTGAACTGGACCTGGTCTCTCTGCCATTACCAGTAGAAGGCAGTTGTGGACAAATGGAAATCGTACTCGTCAATTTGCTGTCAAATTCTATACAGGCACTGGTTGGAAGACCTGCGCCACTGATTAAATTATCTACTCGGCTGACTGAATCTAATGTTGTCACTTTAATTGTAGAAGATAATGGCGATGGTGTTCCGCCAGAAGCACGTGGACGAATTTTCGATCCATTTTTTACCACAAAAGATGTCGGCAGTGGCACCGGCTTAGGACTTGCAATCTGCCACGCCATACTTAAACGTGGTGGCGCATCGATACGTTACGACAATAACTACAGTGATGGTGCACGATTTATTATCGATCTGCTCTATGTTCACTCTAATGAGGCGGATGTTGTATTATGAATATGATCGCAATAGAAAAAGAAAAGCTCGAGCCTTCACTTTCCGGACGCCCGATTGCATTGGTGTGCGAAGACGATGTGACCATGCGTGAACTGGTTGGCCATGTGGTGGGGCAGCTTGATATCGATGTGGTGTTGGCAGAGGACGCACAGCATGCGCTGGACTATCTTGAGAACAACGATGTGGCGTTATTGGTGACTGATCTACGCATGCCACGCATCGATGGTCTAACTCTGCTTAAATTTGCCAGAGCGCATAATCCTGCGATTCAGGTAACGATAATAACAGGCTATGCCACAGTCGAATCAGCAGTCGAGGCACTTAAGTGTGGCGCCTTCGATTATATTCGTAAGCCATTCGATAATGATGAGCTACTTTGCATCGTCACGCGCGCACTTGAGCACTATTGTCTTAAACGTGAGAACCAGGAGTTACGTGAACAGAACCGTTGCTATCAGGAAAACGGGAACTTCATTGGCCGCTCCCTGCCGATTATGCGCATACGCAAACTGATGGCTGCGGTGGCTGGCTATGACTGTACCGTGTTTATCACCGGTAAAAGTGGTTGTGGCAAGGAGCTGGTAGCAAAACAGATCCACCGACAGAGCAAACGTAACGATAAACCGTTTGTTGCTATTAACTGTGCCGCGATCCCGGAAAATATTATCGAAAGCGAGTTATTCGGCTACGTAAAAGGTGCCTTTACCGGGGCTGACCGGGCTAAGGCAGGACTGTTTGAAGCTGCCGATGGTGGCACTCTGTTTCTGGATGAGGTTAATAATGCCTCGTTATCAATGCAGGCTAAACTGTTGCGTGTATTACAGGATGGAACATTCTATCGAATGGGTGAAACTACTACCCGCAGTGTTAATGTGCGGATACTGGCAGCGAGCAACCAACATATTGAAGATCTGATCCAGAATGGTAAGTTCCGGGAGGATCTGTATTATCGTCTAAAGGTGATCGAACTTCACATTCCGCCATTAAATGAACGGCGCGATGATATTCCCCTGCTGGTCAATTGCCTGATTTCACGTATCTCAGCACGCCTGAATAAACCGATAAAAGGTGTGAGTACACGGGTTCTAAGCGCGCTAATGTGTCACGACTGGCCAGGTAATGTTCGTGAGATGGAAAACCTGCTTGAACACATGATTATTCTTACCGAGGGAGATGTTATTGATCTTGATGTGTTGCCAGCGGAAATATTTGGCGTTCATGAACACAAGGGTCGGGCTCTGGATTATATTTCGCCGCAAAGTCTGGAAGAGATTGAGGCCTATTTTATTAAAAAGACTCTGCGCGAAACCAGCGGTGACCGCGCACTTACTGCCGATATACTGGGTATAGATAAGTCCACTCTCTGGCGCAAAATTAAACGCTATAAATTTGAGAAGTGAAATGATGAACGCAAAGATACCATATAGTTATAGCATAGGTCGCCGGACGCGCCTGATGCTAACTATACTGGTGATACTGCTGGTTTCACCGCCCATAGTATGGGCGGAGACATTAGAACAACAGTTGCATCGGCTGGAGGCAGAGGTTCATGAATTACGTGGTGCTCTGTCGCAACAACAGCAGAACACCGTTCCAGCAAAAACTACTCCAGTGACGACAAAGCCACCACCAGCGCTTCAACCACCACAGTCAGGTGCCTATATTCGTTATTACATACAGAACCGGCCTCTGGGTATACAGCCACCAGGCAAAGATTCAGCACTGGCCAGTGGTCACTTTTCAGTTCCTGCCAGGCTGTCATTCGATCCAGGTGCATACGATCTGGCAAATTCCGGTCTATTTTCAAACTATCGGGATCCCAGTGAATATGCCTATGTAGGACTTGATCTACAGGCCGATTTAAGCATAACTGAAAAGGGGGAATATGAATTTGTAGTTTATCCACAACCTGCACGTAATGGTGGCACCAATATTCGCACTCGGCTTAGCCTGCGTTTATCGATAGGTAAAAAGCAGGTTATGTCATTTCAGAACGATAGCAGCTGGCATCCGCAACGAAGCCACATACTGCTGACCCCAGGTCGCTACAGGTTACATCTCTGGGCGGTAGCATCCTCAGACGGGTTTGGACCAAGCCCGACAGAATCCCGCTTACGCCTGGCTCTAAAAGGACCACACGATATTTCTCCACAACCTTTACATGGCTTGCAGGTGCCTGATAAGGATTAAGTAGAAGTTTATAAGCCATCGAATTCATTATATTTTTCTGATTTATCCACAGTTTTTCCAGCATAATCCACCGGCCACCCACCTAAATACACAGTTTCAATCGCTTTATATTCGCACTAGCATGCTGAGGTTGCAGCCAGATTCAGTTTTACTTCTTTCTTGATAGTTGCGCCCAATTCACGACGTGCCGTTTGTAAATTAAAGTGCGTTTGCAGGTTAATCCAGAATTCCGCATCGATATCAAAGTAACAACTCAACCTTAGCGCTGTATCAGCTGTGATTTCTCTTTTACCATTAACAATTTGACTGATTCGATTAGCCGGAACACCGATATCTTCTGCCAGTTTATTTTGTGTAACGCCTAATGGACGTAGAAATTCTTCTAAAAGAATCTCCCCCGGCATGATAGGTTGTAGTTTTTTACTCATAGTTATCACCTCAATGATGGTAATCAACAATCTCAACAGAAAAAGCGTCATTATTCTTCCATTTAAAACAAATTCGCCATTGCTGATTAATACGAATGCTATGCAGCCCTTTGCGATCATCTGACAATAATTCAAGTCGATTACCAGGCGGTACTTTTAAGTTATCTAAAGATACAGCAGCATTAAGCATGGCTAATTTTCTTCTGGCTTGTCGCTCAAATGCTTTAAACTTCGACACGCTTATATCATTAAAAAGTTTTTCCGTGTACTTACATTTAAATGAACGTATCATACATGCAGTATATGACGCATTACGTCACTCGTCAAGATAAAACCACTAAATGCCTCATGCTAAACAAAAACGACAAACCGGCACTCGTCTACGCACGCCACCAAGCACATTGCGCTGCTCACTAATAATCAGCACCTTGTGACCTTGGAGCAATAAAGTGGTTAATTTCTGCCAAAGCTGCTTTGCCGGAAAGCCGTAACGTGCGCCTCGCTGGTTCCAGCCCATGGCTTGCAAATCAAGGTTCTCTAACCATGGCGGCGTAATAATGTCATAAAACTCAATAAATTTACCCACACGCATAAACACGATGTCCTGTGGAAACCGCCAGCGAAAGTAACGGTATTGCTTACGAACAATACGGTACCTTCTTCCTGATCGGACACAATGGTCACGTAATCATGACGCTTCCTGAAAGCAGGTTGAGGTTCTTTTCTGGTTGCATAAATTAAAGCTAACAATAATCGGACTGGAAATTATATTTCTCAGGTCTGATATAATAGGTATCTAAGTGACTGTGATGAATATTTCAGGGTCGACTAACTAGATTTCGTTTTATGACTGATAAGAGAAGAAGGATTATTACTGAAACAGATAAAAAGGATACTTATTGTTCAAGACACGCTGTCAATACATCCATGTAAGCTCGACACCCGCATCCCTGCGGCTGACGGTCTTGAACAATAAGTATCCTTTTCATCTACCCTGTTAGTAACTCTATTATAAAATTCTCACTTATTAGGTTCATATTTCAAACCAATCTCACTTATTAGGTGGTTTTGAGCATAAATACTAAAATGAGACTGCACGTAAGTTATTGAACTTTTTACTATACGTTCTCATTTATTAAGTCTGTTAATGTATTGGCTTAAGGACACCTCTCTATTAATAAAAATACCAAATTTTGATGAGGGTGGCACATGAGCAATCAGAAAGGATCATGTATTTGTGGGGCGGATAAACTATTTTGAGGCTGGAGAAGGAACAAAGCATTTCTGTAGTGAAGGCAAAAACACATAATACATAGAGAAAATAGAATTTACCCGGGGTAATGGTATGGAATGGCTGCTTATAATCGCGGTTCTGGCGCTTGCCGCTTCCAATGGAGCCAATGACAACTTCAAGGGCGTGGCCAGTCTGTACAGTACCGCAACGGCGGGCTACCGGACTTGCCTGATCTGGGGTAGCGCAACGACGCTGTTAGGTGCGCTGTCTTCAGCATGGCTGGCACATGCTCTACTGGTCGCTTTTACCGGCAAAGGTCTGGTGCCAGCGGCGGTGGTCAATGACCCCCGCTTCGGCATTGCCGTGGCTGGCGGAGCCATGTTCACGGTCGCTCTGGCGGCGATACGAGGCTGGCCAATTTCCACAACCCACGCACTGGTCGGTGCTATGGTCGGGGCAGGTGTCATCGCGGTGGGAACCGAGGTTCATTTCGCCAGCCTCGGTAGCACTATCCTTCTGCCACTGCTGGCGAGTCCGATTATCGCCTTTATACCGGCATGGCTATTGAGCAAATGGTTGCAACGTGGTGCCGAATCCACAGCGCAGCGTTGTATCTGCGTTGCCACTGAGCAGGATATTCTTCCCTCAACAGAGGCCGCAGGAATGCTTCTACAAACACCTAATGTCCTGGTGGTGGATGAGGCAGAACGGTGTCAGCAACAAGGTCTGCAACCTCTGCTGCGATGGGTTTGGTCTCGTGCTGACATGGCGCATTTCGCCGCCGCTGGACTGGTTAGTTTTTCGCGCGGCATGAATGACACACCCAAAATTGCTGCCCTGTTGCTTCCCATCAGCGCAATGAATTCACAGCTCGCGGTGAGTCTCACAGGACTGGCCATGCTGGTTGGTGGGGTACTCGGTGCGCACCGGATCGCCAACACGCTGGGGGTTCGATTGGCACGCCTTAATCCCCGCCCCGGCCTGATTGCCAGTTTAATCACCGCAGCACTGGTTGGTACGGCCAGCTTTAATGGCCTGCCGGTGTCAACCACGCACGTCGTAGGCGGCGCATTGGCCGGGTCTAGCAGCAGCGACGGCACGATTGATCGAAGCGTGGCGCTCGGCATTGGCTTTGCCTGGCTGGTAACACTACCTGCTGGCGTGATGGCAGGAGCCGGGATTTATGTATTATTACAAATATTCTTACACACATGATTGGCAAACCCCGAGCCGGCTTCTGCATAAATATTATATACATAGGCAACACCGGCTTCTTTTAGCGGTTGTATAAAATCATTATGCTTTACGGTTGCAGAAATTAACCCCTGATATCGAGTCTGTTTAATCATAGCGGATGCAGTCAGCGCCTCTTTTATATTTGGCATATCCAGTAAAATTAATTTTATAGAATCCGGTTGCAATCGTTCCCAGAAATCATAGTCAGTCGCGTCACCGACAATAACATTCCTGCCTTCTTTTACTTGTTGATCTACGACCTTCGGATCATAATCAATACCTAATAAATTTTCACCATATCGTTCTAATAAAGTATCATAAACGCCTGCACCAACACGCCCCATTCCAAATATCAGTACCTGCGCACCCCCAATATCAATCGGCCTGTCATCCGGCAATCGTTGCATACTTTCATATTTTACCAGTCGATTTTCTAATTTTGCATATAAACCGTATGCTCTATTATTTGCCAATGAGGACATAGTGAATGTTATTGATAGCGCAAGAGCAATTATCACCAGCCATTCACTACTCATCCAGCCAGCTGTTACACCTATTGATCCAACAATCAGGCCAAACTCACTATAATTTGAAAGCGACAGGCTGGTTAAAAATCCGGTACGACTCCGTAATTTAAATTTCGTCAGTAAAACAAAAAATAAAAATGATTTACCCAGCATTAAAGTAGCAAGCACAACAGCAATAATAACACCCGCTATTGAAGGCACACCATTAAAACCGATACTCAGGAAAAACGCGACCAGAAATATTTCTTTAAAAGATAATAAGGATTTGGCAAGTTTTTCTGATTTCACATTTCCTGCCAGTAGCACACCCAGAAGCAGCGCACCAAGGTCGGCCTTAACACCGGCAAATTCAAATAGTTTTGCGCCTCCCAATGCTAATAACATACCGGTCAAAATAAGCAGTTCACCTCGTCCGGCTCGTGTTATCACTTTAATAAGCAGTGGTCTTAATGGAATTAACAACAACAGAAATAACGCCCAGGGGTGAGGCATCTTATCTGAAGCAGCCGTTAGAAAGATGACTGCAAATAAATCCTGCATAATTAAAATGCCAATGGCAACTTTCCCATGAAGGGAAGCCATTTCAGATTTTTCATCTAAAATCTTCACTGCAAAAATGGTGCTGGAAAAACTTAAGGCAAAAGCAATTAATGCAGATTCAGCGACAGTTAGTCCAATAAATTCATGTAGCCCACTAAAGCTAAACACAAAAATAACAAGCCCGAACACCACAACGGTAATCAACATATGAATGACAGATACAGCCCATATTTCGGTGCGAAACAAGTCTTTTAAATTGAGCTTTAAACCAATACTGAAAAGTAATATGGTAACCCCGATATCTGCAACCGATTGCAAAGTAGCGCCACTTTGTATACCCAGGGCGCTTAAAGCAAAACCCGCTGCCAGATAACCTACCATCGGTGGTAATGATATATAGGCAGCAGCCAGGCCAAAAACAAGCGCAAACAGTATCCAGCTTATATCAGAAAAATGAGCAGCAATTAAATTTAAGTCCATAATGACCAGTTGACAGGGTGAATTTACTAACAGGATGGATGAAAAGGATACTTGTTGTTAAAGACCGTCAGCCGCAGGGATGCAGGTTTCATCCGTTTCAGTAATACCCGAGTTTTGAATAATAAAGTTACCGCTTATCATATTCATGTATAGAAACCTTATCCTGCCACTTTATACCTTTAAGCCCATATTTATAACCAACATTAAATAATTTGGTCATTTTTTTCGGGTCAAACTCCGTTGCATCATCCACATAATTTACATCTTCGGGTACAGATATCATACGAAACTTCACACCTTTTTTAATACTACTGGTATAGAGCCTGTATATACTTTTATCAAATAACAAATCAGTTTCTACATTAATATATGCCGAGATAATACTTGAGGGCGATTGCTCTACGGGGTCATACATATGCCGGTTACGGTACTTGCGATTTGCCACGACATAAAGCGTCGTATCAAAGTTAACATTTGCATTATGCTTGAAATTTAAAATTTCTTTCCAGTTAACCAACAACCCAATCATAAACACATGGGCGTATATTCCACCATCAACATGCATCTGATAATACGATTTGCCTTCAATATTTACCTGCATATACTGAGGGGGTAAAAAAATTGGCATTGCACTGGAAGCATAAATAATATCTGCAAATAACTGGTATTTATCACTTCTGTTGCTTGAAGCTATTGCCCCCATGTCCCACACTACGAACTGCCCCGTATCAAGATTGGTCGTACCAATATAAAGGCGGCGCCCCTTTGCATACTCTGCGGCAACCTGATCCAGCAGCTTTTTATTAAACGATTTTAAAAATAACTTTTTCAATGGGGCCGGATTCATTAAATAGGCTTCACCAAAAAAACTAAGCCAGCTAGACGTGTAAACATCTTCAGTATGCGACTTCGTATAAAACCATTTCACTTTATCTAACTCTTTACCACCAAGAAAGGCAAATGTTGCCATCACTGCGCCCGTTGACACACCTGTCACTATGTCAAATTTAGGCATATCCCCTCGATCCTCCCAGCCAGATAATATGCCTGCACCAAATGCACCTCTGGTGCCTCCACCTGACAGGCTTAAGATATTAAAAGGAACGCTACCTTTGACGTTACGATAATTGTTCGCTTTTTTAATCAGCGCACTTCCCAGGCTCTCTCTAAGGGTAAAGGGACCGCTTTTGTTTATATCTAAATCAATAGCGCCCCAGGGGAGTTTTTTAGCATAAGCCTCGGGCAATGCAACGGGTCGCGTTGCGCAACCTGAAATAAGAATTAGCAGGAGCGGTAAAAGTAAATTTAACAGGATCTTTGTATGTTTTGAATTAATCATTAAACAGGTTATTGTTATAAAATAGCGCCACCCGACTAAAATAATGGAGTTACTAAGGAGAACGGTAATTAGACTGATTCATTCGGGTTGCCGGTTCTCACGATATTAGCATATAGGGTTCGGGCAGGTGATGAAGTTTATCACTGCCAGAGCATCTCTTTGCCTTATTCGCGCTTACTTTTAAATCATCACTTTATCCGGCTCGGCCAGTCCGGTAGAATAGGATTACTATTTTCAGAAACCCCCCGGTTAATCACCGATTATTAATCCCTTGAGCACACCGTATGAATAACCCTTTTCAGGAACAACTGCTTAAAGCGGGTCTCGTCAATAAAAAGCAGATTAAAAAAGCGAACCAGGAAAAAAGCAAAAACAGGAAACAACATAATAATAAAGCTGAAATAGATAAAAATCAGTTAAAGCGCCAGCAAGCTGCCGCCGAAAAAGCAAAACGTGACCGTGAGTTAAATCTAAAAAAAGAACAGCAGGCAAGAAACAAAGCCATTTCAGCCGAGATAAACCAGCTCGTCAAGGCCAATCGTCTATTACGTGATGAAAACTGCAATATTATTTACCACTTTGAGCACCGTAATAAAATTCACCAAATTCATATTAATAAGGACATGAAGCAACAGCTTGTAGAAGGAAAATTAGCCCTTGCACGTATTGAAGGCCATTATGAACTGGTACCATTCACCACCGCAGAAAAAATCCGACAGCGTAATGAAAAACGTATTGTTATGATCGACAACAAAGAAACTTACTCTGACATTGATGATCCCTATGCCGAGTATCAGGTACCTGATGATTTAATGTGGTAAACCATACATTTGCGACTTGAATTCAGTATTCCTAAAAGATGTGAACTTAATTTTTTAGCATCGGGTAAAGCGGCCTGTCTCGCGTTGGCCATGCGTTAATTACTGCCTGTACCAGCGTTGCCAGCGGGATAGCAAAAAATACTCCCCATACCCCCCACAGACCACCAAAGAAGAGTACCGCAATAATAATCGCAGCCGGGTGCATATTAACCACTTCTGAAAATAGCAATGGTACCAGTATATTTCCATCCAGAAACTGAACCGCCAGGTAGGCTATCATCAAATACATGAAGTCACTGCTTGCCCCCCACTGTACCCAGGCGATTATGGTAACAGGAATAGTAACCGCCACGGCTCCCACATAGGGAATAATAACTGACAGCCCAACAAGCAGACTCAGGGTTGCTGCATAGTTTAAATCCATCACTTTCAGTGGAATAAAAGTAGCAACGCCAACAATAACGACTTCAAGTAACTTACCACGAATATAGTTACCCATTTTTATATCAACTTCTTTCCATACCTGATGAACCAGACCGCGTTCATCGGGCAAAAAACGACGAAGCCAGTTAAGTATTTTAGTTTTATCTTTAAGCAGGAAAAAAACCAGCAACGGAACAACGACCAGATAAACCATAACGGTAAAAATATCAACCACAGAGGACAGTGACATCGTTACTAACTTCTGTCCGACTGTAACCAGTTCAGTGGTGAAATTACCAAATATATTTTTAATCTCCTTATCAGCAAATAGCAGTGGATAATGCTCGGGAATACTTAGTATAAGCTGCTGAACCTTTTGTAGTATCCGTGGAAACTCTGTTGTTAACTGTGTTAACTGACTGATCACCAGCGGAATCAGACCAATTAATATAAATATCACCGTAGTAAGAAAAATAAAATAAGTACTCAAAAAAGCAACACAACGTGGCATACCCATTTGCTGAAAACGTTTAATCGGACCTTCCAGTATATAGGCAATAATGATACCAGCCAGTACCGGTGTCAGAATTTTTCCCCAGTAAAACACCAGAAAAAAACCCAGCATCAGAAACAGAGTCAGAATAATAACCTGTGGGTCTGAAAAATTTTTTTCAAACCAGGCTTTTATTACTGTAATCATGATTTTTCCCTTATTAAATCCTGATAAGCCTTGTCGAACAATTTTTCCATCTCATCAATGACTTCAACCGAATCACGCCCTTTAATCATATGTTCAGTCATCAGTGCTGAGGCATCTGAAAATACTGACATTCTCCCTATCATATGATACGTTGCCTTCAGCCGTTTAATCGCACCCACCACGGTTTCTTCCTGTGGGCGGGGGATATTTTCAGGCTCGGCAATTTCCTGGTTGACCAGATCTCCCAGTGAATGCAGATAGTTGGCAAAATCAAATAATGAATGCTGACGTTCATCACCCAGTTCTTCATATAGTTCAATTAATTTTTTAGCTGACTTTTTTTGTTTACTCATAAATTTTCACAGAATCCGATTTCAGGTAATAATAAACACCGCCCAGACAAACTTGCTTCAGGACATTTTTTTACAGAACTCCTGAGCGAACCCTAACAGTTCATCAGCGGCCCGGGATTTAAATTTGTAACGTTGACGAACAAAGGAAAACGACCGTTCAAGTTTTGGTGACAAAGCCACCGCTGTTAATGTCCCCAGTTTCAGTTCTTTTTCAATGCTGGCGTTAGATACAATAGATATTCCCATGCCAGCTTCGACCGCCCCCTTTATTGCTTCGGGACTACTCAGCTCAAAACAGACGTTAAGCATACCGTCCGTGCTCTGCTCACGTACATAATTGATAATTGTTTCCTGTGTACCGGAACCCGTTTCACGGCAGATAAATGGATGAGGGAGAATATCATTTACATGTAACGTTGTTTCTTTTGCCAGCTTGTGTGAATTGGGTAAAATGACAACCAGCTGATCCACTCTGCATTGTTCCACCAGTAGATTTTTATTATTTACCGAACCTTCAACAATGCCCAAATCCACCACATTGTTTTCAACCATCGCAACAATATCTTCTGTATTCGACTCTTTCAGGCTGATCCTTACATCCGGATATTTAAATTTGAACTCACCAATTAGTAAAGGCAGCATATATTCAGCAATGGTTGTACTCGCTCCCAGCGATACGCCACCACGAACATCGCCGGTCATTTCAGTAATACTATGATGCATTTCATCGTATATTTTTAGAATCCGATCCGCATACATATATACCTGTTTGCCGGCATCCGTCAGGGTAACTTTATTATGTGTACGATCAAACAGACGGGTATTAAACTGTTCTTCCAACTGGCGAATCTGAAACGTAACGGCTGGCTGTGTCATATGCAGTTGTTCACCGGCCCTGGTAAAATTCAGTAGCCTGGCAACCGTATGAAATATTTTTAAACGTCGATCAGCCATACCATAATCCGTCCTGATTCATTTCAACAAACATTAGGACACCTCTATTAATTGATTGCGCCCTTATATTCAGACGGCTCATTATAATAAAAGCGAACATCTCGCGTCATTCCCCAAAATAGTACGGGGAACACTGGCATGATGTCTTTTTCGGTCAAAAATCCCCAACCTTATGTTAATTTCTGCTAGCATATATTTCTCTATGGTAACATTCCTATGGATAATTGGAGAACAAATTATCCTGGGCAATACGCTAATAACTTCGGAGTTACGTCTATGCCGATAAAGAAAGTTTCTACTTCGATTCTGCCCACAATGTCACATTATTCATGGCTAACAGCACTGGCACTGTTACTAATGTTATTTACGCTAACAGTGCATGCCGCAATTTATAAATGGGTTGATGGCAAAGGCCAGGTTCATTATAGCGGCGAGCCGGCAGCTAACCATGCCAGTAAGCAGATAGAACTTCAACCACTGGTTACCACCAAACCCGGCATTTCAAAACAGGAACTGGATAAGGAAGCCGCTAAGCGGCGTAAGGCCGAGGAAAAACGCAAACAACAGGAAGCATTACAGCCTAAACTGGTTAAACCCACAATACCCGCCAGTGAAAAACATCGGCTGTGCCAACAGGCCAGAAGTGATATAGCCGGCATCGAGTCACGTGGTCGTATGCGTGAAATCAATGCCAAAGGTGATTATATCTATTTAACCGAGCAACAACGTCAGCAAAGGCTTTCAGCAGCCAGAAAAAGACAGAGAGAATATTGCTTATAAAGGGGTAAATATTATGCCGTTGCTAACTATTTCAACTAATACGTCTATTGATAACCCGGATACACTGGCGCTTGCGGCATCTGAACTGACTGCTAAATTACTCGGCAAACCAGAAAGTTATGTCATGGTAAAAATTGAATCGGTACAGGTACTCAGTTTTGCTGGCAGTTTCGCCCCGGCAGCCCATTTACGTCTGAAAAGCCTGGGGCTGGCAGAGACGGAAACAACCCGTCTTTCCGCCGCCCTGTGTGGTTTTATTGAAGATACACTGGATATCCCCGGCGGGCGTATTTATATTGAATTTGCCAGTCCTGATCGACCCATGTGGGGCTGGGATAAACGAACCTTTGGTTAACCGGCTCTTTTACCCGTATAATACCTGCTATCAGTCATCTTTCATGGCGAAGGTTACTCCTGAGCAGCCCGGCAGAAATGGTAAAAAAAATCGGGTAATAAATTTTCACAAGCGATGCACAATGTTTTGTTAGAATGCGCTCATTTTATCGTGTTGCCCAAGAGCCGCTTATGTATTTATCTCAATATCAACTCTCCACCCTTAAGGAAACTCCGGCTGATGCCGAAATACGCAGTCATCAGCTAATGCTGCGTGCCGGGCTGATCCGTAAACTGGCTGCCGGGCTATACACCTGGTTGCCGCTAGGTCTGCGTACCCTGCGTAAGGTCGAAGCCATTGTACGCGAAGAAATGAACCACAGTGGTGCGCTTGAGGTGTTAATGCCTGCGGTGCAACCAGCCGAATTATGGCAGGAATCCGGGCGTTGGGAGCAGTATGGCCCGGAGCTACTACGTTTTCATGACCGACATCAGCGTGCGTTCTGTTTTGGCCCGACCCATGAAGAAATTATTACCGACCTGGCTCGACGTGAATTATCCAGCTACAGACAACTGCCTACCACCTATTATCAGATCCAGACCAAATTTCGTGATGAAGTGAGACCGCGCTTCGGGGTAATGCGGGCACGGGAATTTATTATGAAAGATGCCTACTCTTTTCATAGCACCGAACATTGCCTGCAAAAAACCTACGACACCATGTACCAGACCTACTGTAATATTTTTAGTCGACTGGGGCTGGAATTTCGTGCCGTAATGGCCGATAGCGGAGCCATCGGTGGCAACCGCTCGCATGAATTTCATGTGCTGGCTGACTCGGGTGAAGATGCTATTGCCTTTTCAGATAAGGGCGATTATGCAGCAAATATTGAAAAAGCTGAATCACTGATTTCGGTCGAACCACGCCCTGCCCCCTCTGCAACAATGCAGCGCATTGATACCCCGAATCAGCATAGTATTGAAGAAATCTGCGACTTTCTTGAGATAAAACCACAACAGTGTATTAAGACATTGCTGGTAAAAGGAGAAAAGGAAAATAGCGTAGTTGCCCTTGTTCTGCGTGGCGACCACGAATTAAATGAAGTCAAGGCTGCCCATTTGAACGGGGTTGCCTCGCCACTGTGCTTTGCCAGTGACGAACAGATCCAGCAGACTGTCGGTTGCACTGCCGGCTCTATCGGCCCGGTCAATCTGGCTATTCCTGTTATTGCCGACCATGCCGCCCTGCAACTGGCTGATTTTGTCTGTGGCGCCAATAAAGATGGCCAACACCTCACCGGTGTTAACTGGGAACGTGACTGCATATTACCCGCTACAGCAGATATCCGTAATATTGTAAACGGTGATACCAGCCCGGACGGCAAAGGAACATTGTCTATTGTACGCGGTATTGAAGTGGGGCATATTTTTCAGCTTGGTAAAAAATACTCCGAAACAATGAACGCTACCGTACTGGATGAAAACGGTAAAGCGATCAGCATGATGATGGGCTGTTATGGTATTGGTATCAGCCGTATCGTCGCTGCCGCTATTGAACAGAATAATGATGAAAATGGTATCATCTGGCCGGCCAGTCTAGCCCCTTTTGAGGTGGCCATTGCACCAATAAATATGCAGAAATCTGATGCCGTACGAAATGCCGCCCTGTCCCTGCATGATGCACTTGCAACTGCCGGATTTGATGTTTTACTATTTGATGAAAAATCCCGCCTTGGTGCCATACTGGCTGATATTGACCTGATCGGTATTCCACATCGTCTGGTTATCGGTGAGCGGGGATTAAAGGAAAACAAAGTAGAATATAAACGGCGAACCGACGTGGAAAGCCAGGATATAACAATTGATCAGGTTGTTGAATTTCTGCAGGGACACAGAGAGAATACCTGATGCTTGCGGATCAAATTAGCCCGAAAGATAATAAACAGAAATAATAATTAATGACCTTCTGATTATGCGCCCAGGCAACATCATTTCATCTTTGCAGTTTTTTATTCTTGCATTTATTTTCAGCAATATGGTATTTACACCGGTAGTAGCGTCCATCCATAAGGTTGACCCTGCGCTGCGCCAGGCACTTACCCGCGCAATAAATTCTTCATCAGGGTTTAAAGATCGTTTCGATGCAGAAGTCTGGCTGCTTGATATGTCGCACCGGCTAAAGCCTTTTGTAAAAAATCCAGAAAAACGCCTGCACCTGCTTAAGCAGGTCCACTATGAAGCTAGCCGTGTTAAATTACCGCCAGAACTGATACTTGCCTTAATCGAGGTTGAAAGCCGTTTTGACCCTTATGCCATATCGCGTTCAGGAGCACAGGGTTTAATGCAGGTAATGCCGTTCTGGTTAAAGGAGATCGGTCATCCTGATGACAATCTGATTAATATTGATACCAATTTGAGACTGGGCTGCACCATCCTGAAATATTATATGAACATGGAAAACAATGATTTACGTAAAGCACTGGCACGTTACAATGGCAGCAACGGCTCTCGTATTTACAGTAACAAGGTGCTCCGGGCATTACGTTTACACTGGTATAAAGGATGACAGAAAATAACTGGCGCAGGGCTTTATCTGAAATCAATATGGTCGTTGATGCGCAGCTCAGTGAAATTTTTGATCAGTCAGGGCTCATCAATTTACCGGAAAAAACAACTGTTTTTCATCAGGGTGATGCCTGCCAGAATTATCTTATTGTCATTCGAGGCAGTATCCGGGTTTTTAGCCGTGCTGAAAATGGCAGAGAAATTGTCTTATACCGTCTGCATAATGGTGATTCCTGTATTTTGACCACCTCCTGCCTGTTTGGTCAAACCCGCTATCCGGCTGAAGGCATTAGTGAAACCGAGGTTACCGCACTGGCTATTCCCGCCGATGTTTTCGATAGAGGCATACAACAATCTGACTCATTTCGGCGAATGGTCTTTCACTCCTTCACCACTCACGTTCAGCTGCTAATCACTCTGGTTGAAGAAGTCGCTTTTGGCAAACTCGATATCCGTCTGGCAAAATGCCTGCTAAAACACCAGACAAATACGCACATAATAAAAATAACCCATCAGGAACTGGCCACCGAACTGGGCAGTGCCCGTGAAGTAATCAGCCGTCAATTAAAGGAACTGGAACAGAAAAGAATAATTCTCCTTCATCGGGGAAGTATTGAAATTATCAATCGCACCGGGTTAGTACAGCTAATGGAATCACGAACAATGTGACAATGTCACAGACGATATTGCTGAAGTCTCTATAATAGTTACATCAATTCAATCAAATGGGAGAAAATCATGTGTAATGTAGGTGGAATAGATCGGGTACTGCGTATTATTATTGGCCTGGCTTTATTAAGCCTGGTGTTTTTTGGCGATAAAATAATCGGACATAATACCGTTTACGGCTGGATAGGCATTATCCCCTTACTTACCGGAGTTTTTAAATTCTGCCCGCTCTATACGCTGTTAGGGCTGAAAACCTGCTCAACAAAATAACCGTTGCTAAGGAGAACGGTAATCAATCGCTTATCAAAAGGCTGGTGATTTTCTGACGCAATGACCAGCCTTTTATATTCACCCAGATAATACTTCCTGATTATAAAACATAGCTACAATTATCCTGAATTAGTCAGACACCGGCAGATAACACCGCTAAAATAACGGCCATCTGATGTGGATTTTTTTGATGGATCCACTGTCCACTTATAATGCTGTAAATTCTTTACATCCTTACTTTTCAGAGATCTTTATCATGTTGTGTAATTTGGGAATTGTTGATCGTATAGCCAGAATTGTAATAGGTAGTGGCATGATCGCTCTGGTCTATTATGGCCCAAAAACCCCCTGGGGCTGGTTTGGAATTATCCCGCTAACTACCAGCATTTTATGTTTCTGCCCGGTTTATGGTGTATTAGGCGTCAAAACCTGTAAAAAAAAGAAGCCATGACTGATTATTCCGTCACATTACCATTAGCCGGCACGTAGGCAATCACGATATCCATCACATTGGTATTCGTTGGACCGGTTTGAATCAGATCGTCCGTTGCCATCAGCACCATGCCTGCATTGGCTTTTTCCAGTGCCTGTTCCACATCCATGCCCATTGAACGGGCTTTTCTTATGGTATAGGCCGACACCGCTGCACCGGCGCAGTTGCTATTTCCGTCAATACCATCACTACCAGCTGCTAATACATGGATAGCTGTATCAGCCAGACACATGGCAATCTGTAAGACAAAGCTCTGATTACGGCCACCAATACCAGGACGCTCCGGCAGGCTAACGGTGGTTTCTCCTCCCCATAAATGAATGCCCGGCGGAGCTTGTTTCAGGTAGCGAGCAATATTTTTTGCTGCCTCCAGCGCGTCTCCCTGCAGACATTCTTCGTGGATCACACAGGGCAGGCCTTCCCCTTCTGCCGCCTGCGCACAGGCCTTCAAGGCCTGTTGTAATGTGCCAATAATAACGGTTTTTACTTTTCCAGCGGTGCTATTTTGCTGTGTTGGTGCCTGAGCAACTCCCTGAGCAGGGAAGAATTTGCGCAGGTATTCATCACTATCAACATCTCGATCAGATTCAACCAGCAACCCGGAACCAATCACAGAAACATCATCACCCAGCACATCGGAAACTAACAACTGGGTACAGTGTTGCGGATTGATATAGCGCAACAAACCGCCTGCCTTAATTTTTGAATAACGCTGACGCCATGCATTAATCTGCTGTATCGTTTTACCTGATGCCAGCAGATAACGGTTAATCTGACGACATTCCTCCAGCGTGATATTTTCCTTTAATACCTCAACCAGTGCCGATGAACCACCGGAAATTAGAAACAGAACCCGCGCATCATCGGGCAGGTGACGTAAAAACTGTAATAACTGATGACCGGCCTGTAGCGATTTTTCATCCGGTAGTGGATGAGACGATGCAATACACTGTATCGCGCTGTTTTTTCGCAGGCTCCGGCTAATTTGCCGAGGAGGCGAAATCAATAAGAATCGGGGTATCGACGAGGGAGAAAATGATGTCCAGGCAGGTAATGCTCCCCGCAACATTGCTGGCGCTGCTTTACCGATAGCAACACAATGGCTAAAACGTTGCGGGTATCTGGCAAACCACTGCTGCACCAGGTACTGACCATCAACACCATCCACTGCCGCCTGATAAAGCATCAGCAGTAATTCACGAATGGTTAGCTGCGTCATGGTAATACTTGCTCGGGGCAACTTTTCAATACTGTAAGCTGCACAGATGGTTCGCCGCTATCCCATGCCTCTTAACAGGTCAGCTTTAATATCTTCAATATCTTCCAGCCCGACAGCAATACGAATCAGACCATCGGAAATACCGGCCTGTTCGCGTTGTTCCGGTGTCAGACGACCATGCGTGGTCGTTGCTGGATGCGTAATGGTAGATTTGGTATCCCCAAGATTAGCGGTAATCGAAATAATACGCGTGGCATCAACCAGTCGCCAGCCTTCTTCCTTTCCACCCTTTAATTCAAATGACAACAAACCACCAAATGCCGATTGCTGCTGTCTGGCCAATGCATGTTGTGGGTGACTTTTCAGCCCCGGATAATATACCCGTTTCACCTGAGGCTGTTGTTCCAGCCATTGCGCCAGTTCCAGCGCCGCCACACTGTGCGCCTGCATACGCAGTTTCAATGTCTCCAGCCCTTTTAAAAATACCCAGGCATTAAAGGTGCTCATGGTGGGTCCGGCTGAACGCAGAAAACCATAAACTCCTTCGCCAACAACATCATTACTGCCACACACAGCACCGCCCATGCAGCGCCCCTGTCCATCAATATATTTCGTCGCGGAATGAACAATAATATCCGCTCCCAGCGCCAGTGGCTGTTGCAATGCCGGTGTGCACAAACAGTTATCCACGACCAGCAGACAACCATGTTTATGGGCAATATCCGCCAGTGCGGTCAGATCAACCAGTTCAGTTAAAGGGTTGGACGGTGTTTCCAGAAACAGCAGCTTTGTTTGTGTTCCAATCGCCGCCTCCCATGCCCGCAGGTTGGATAATTCTACAAAGCTGGTGGTAATACCCAGTTTTGCAATAATATTGGTAAGCAATACAGTCGTGGTGCCAAAAATACTGCGCGATGAAACAATGTGATCACCCGTTTTTAACAGACCAAGAAAGGTTGCGCAAATCGCGGACATACCAGACGCTGTGGCGACACAACGCTCCGCCCCTTCGAGTGAAGCGAGGCGCTGTTCAAAGGTTCTCACCGTCGGATTGGTAAACCGTGAATAGATATTTCCAGGCTGTTCCCCAGAAAAACGGGCAGCGGCTTCAGCGGCTGAGGCAAATACAAAGCTGGAAGTAGGGAAAATGGCTTCATCGTGCTCATTTTCGTGGGTACGAATAAACCCCTGCCTGACCGCACGAGTTGCAAAACCAGCATCGTCAAACCTGCCGCTATTACGGTTATTCCTGTTTTGGCTCATTAGTTTTGCCCTTGTTACTTTTTCATTTTAATCTGATTCGAGGATATTTACTTCTGTACCGATTTCAATCAGACGATACAGCTTAACAATATCGTCATTACGCATTCGAATACAACCGATGGACGCCGGTGTACCAATTTGATCTTCATGGTTAGTACCATGAATATAAATATAACGCTGATAGCTATCGACATAACCGCCTTTATTCCGTCCCGGTTCCATACCTTCCAACCAGAGAATTCGGCTCATAATAATATCATCCGGTAAATCAACGCCACTCTCGATACACTCCTGTAGATTACCATGGGGTATACGGGCGATAAAAACCTCATTTACCGGCATGGCACCACCGGTTTTTTCGGCAATACGGTGCAGACCAGTCGGGGTTTTTTCACTGCCATTTGCACAGCCAGTACCATATTTCGAGCTTGATACCGGATAGTCATGCAGAACATGACCCTCTCCATCAAGCAAGGTGAGTAACTGTTTTTCAATGTTAATGACAACTGAATTCATCTAGGACACCTCTGAATATTTTTGTTGTTATTACTGAAATGGATAAAAACTACAGTTGTACTGTCTTCATTTTCTTTTCTAACTTGTTTTTTGCAGCATCACTACGCAAGGCATTCAGTTGTTTGAAATAATTTTCATCTACATCCTGGGTAACATATTTACCATCAAAGCAGGAACAATCAAGATGTTGTATTAACGGGTTGCCTTTGCGTACTGCTTCGCGTAAATCTTCAAGATCCTGATAAATTAACCAGTCTGCACCGATAATTTCAGTAATTTCTTCCAGGTTACGATTATGTGCAATAAACTCTTCATGCGATGCCATATCAATACCATATACATTCGGATAACGTACCGGCGGGGCAGCGGATGCCATATAGACTTTTTTTGCACCTGATTCACGAGCCATCTGTACAATCTGTTTGGAGGTTGTACCTCGAACAATGGAATCATCCACCAGTAAAACGTTTTTACCCTTAAATTCAAGGTCAATAGGGTTCAGCTTCTGACGTACCGATTTTTTACGTTGTTTTTGACCGGGCATAATAAAGGTACGGCCAATATAGCGGTTTTTAATAAACCCTTCGCGATATTTTACATTTAGATGATAAGCCACTTCCAGCGCAGTACTGCGGCTGGTATCCGGAATAGGAATAACCACATCAATATCATGATCGGGATGCTCGCGTAAGATTTTTGCTACCAGTGACTTCCCCATACGTAAACGTGCTTTATACACCAGCACACCATTAATAATGGAATCAGGTCGTGCAAAATAGACATATTCGAAAACACAGGGAGACAATACAGCATTATCCGCACACTGTTTTGCATGGAGTTTACCGCTCACATCAATAAAAACAGCTTCACCCGGTGCAATATCACGAACCAGCTCAAAGCCCTGTGACTGTAACGCCACACTCTCCGAGGCCACCATATAATCTATGCCGTTACCGGTAATACGTTTACCATAAACCAGTGGTCTTATTCCGTATGGGTCACGGATAGCAAGAATCCCTTTGCCAACAATCATGGTAACAACGGCATAACCACCACGGCAGCGCTTATGAATGGCAGAGACCGCATCAAAAATTGCCGCAACATCAAATTTAGCACTTACTTTTCGCTGTAGCTCATGCGCGAATATATTCAGCAGAACCTCACTGTCAGAATCGGTATTCAGATGACGTAGATCTGACATAAACAGCTCTTTTTTTAATCCTGCGGCATTAGTCAGGTTGCCATTATGAGCCAGTGCAATGCCATAGGGTGAATTCACATACAGCGGTTGTGCCTCTGCAGAAGAAGAACAGCCTGCGGTAGGATACCGCACATGAGCAATGCCCATATTACCAGGCAGTTGCAGCATGTGTTTGGCAAAAAAAACGTCACGCACCAGACCATTTCCCTTGCGTAAATAAAATCGTCCATTCTCACAGGTTGTTATACCGGCGGCATCCTGACCACGATGCTGCAATACAGACAGAGCGTCGTATAAATCCAGATTCACATTGCTATTTGCAACAATGCCTGCAATTCCACACATAGTTTTTTCTCTTTATATTACTGAATATGGATGAAAAGGATACTTATTGTTAAAGACCGTCAGCCGCAGGGATGCGGGTGTCGAGCTTACATGGAGGTATTTACAGCGTGTCTTAAACAATAAGTATCCTTTTCATCCATCCTGTTAGTAACTGAATCAAAGCGGAGTAAATTACGTCAACAAAAATAAACCTGTATTTCTATATTTTCAGAAATCTCCTAAAAGGATAAATTCAGATGATCAGGAATATAGTTCTGTATCGTTGTGGCGGTATTTTCAAACCAGGGTAATAATTGTGACTGTTGCCACCACGAATAATCAGGTAATGGGGTCATACCACCAACGACAACAAAGACGACAATAATCAGCCCCCCGCGAATAACACCGAAAATAATGCCGAACAGACGATCAGCTCCGGAAAGGCCGGTTTTCTTTACCACCTGACTGATCATAAAATTTACCAGCCCACCAACTATCAGCGTTAATATAAACAGCACACCAAAACTGACAGCCTGCCTCACCGCTTCCGACCCAATGCTACCGGCTAATGCAGAAGACAGTTTTGGCGCAAACGTCGCCGCTATCCATATTGCAACGACCCAGGTAGCCAGTGATATCGCTTCCTTCACAAAACCACGCATCAAACTAAATAATGCGGATAAAACAATCACAAAAATTATAATAATATCAACAACTGTCATACCATTAATTCCGACTTTTCAATATATTCTCTGTATCGTATCACTGACGCTGTCAGCGTATGTACGGCATTATACGCTGTTCTTGTGCAGAGATCCCTTTGGTGATAATAGCTGTGTTTTAGCTTCCAGCATAATTGACCACATAGCCATCCAGACCGAATTTTTTTTTCACTTTACCCTGTATCTTTAATAGTTTTGATTTCTCCAGCTCAGGCCCAATTTGTACCTTGTAATTTTTGCTGTTTTTTTCTACCGCTGGAATAATAAAACTCACATAACCAGCTTTTCTTAACCTGTCACGTAATTTTTCTGCATTTCCATTACCTTTAAAAGTACCCACCTGAAGAGCGAAAGCATGAATGGGTTTCGTGCCGCGATCGGACTGGCTGGATATTTTTTCTGCTACATTTTCCCCTGCTTTTTTCTGTAGCGGTTTGCGCTGCGTTGTCTGTTGCATCTTCTGCAGAGGCGAAGGAATTCGTGCTACCTGTTTCTGATTAATGGATGGAAACCTGGGTATGGGCTTAAATACAATGTCATGTTGATGACGCAAACGGTAACCGGAGCCATCAAGTAATATCGGAATAAAAATAACACCCAGAGCGACCAGCACAACCGCACCGACAATACGTTGTAATAAAGGCGAATCCATCAGTAGAAAAAACCCGACAGGAAGGCATCAGATTGACTGAAATACCTGTATTTAATGCGGTAATGTATCATTGTTCTCAAAATATTCAATCGCTTCAGATGCAGTATAAAAAGAACCGAAAATAATGGCTCTATCAGATGCTTTCAGCCTGTGCATTAGCTCTTTACATGCCTGTTTCACCGTATCGACCGTGTGCAGTTTAGCATTTACAAGCCGACTCTGAATACGTTTTTGTAAGGCATCGGCAGTCAACCCTCTGCCAATGCCGGGCAACCCGGCGATTATCCATTCATCAATATATTCTGCCAGTATTTCCGCCACTGTTTCGACATCTTTATCTTCCAGCATAGCGATTAAACCATAACATTTCCCGCTCGAGTTCCTCTCATCTGTCCTCTCCAGTTGACTGGCCAGTGCATGGGCAGCAAGTGGGTTATGGGCAACATCCAGCTGTATCAGTGGCGCGATATGTAGCGTCTCAAAACGGGCCCTTACACGGCATTGCCTTAACCCGGTGGCCACTGTTTGTGTAGAGAGACACATTTTATTATGATCTATTATATTATTTAGTGCCTGCAGCGCAACAATTGCCGTTGCGGCATTAGCTATCTGATAGGTCCCGGCAAGTGATGGAAAAGGTAAATTTTCCAGTTCACCGAACGGGCTTTGCAACTGCCAGTAGTTTTCATCCGCCTGATAATGATAATCGTGCTGTATGACACACAAATCTGCCCCGGTTTTTTCTGCCTGCTGATAAAGTGTCGATGGTGGCTGACTGTCCCCGCATATTGCTGGAACACCTGGACGAAAAATACCCGCCTTCTCTCTGGCAATACTATCGCGATTATTTCCCAACCAGTCTGTGTGGTCGATATCAATAGAGGTGATTACCGATACGGATGGCTGTACCACATTGACTGCATCCAGTCGACCGCCCAGACCAACCTCCAGTACAACCAGGTCGGCATCGGCACGTTGAAATAAATCCAGTGCCGCCAGTGTACCAAACTCAAAATAAGTTAGAGCCAGTTCTCCCCTCGCCTGGTCGATACGTTCAAATGCCTCGCACAGACTTTTGTCATCCACCGGGCGGTGATTAATACATATTCGCTCATTGTACTGCAACAGATGAGGGGAAGTATAACTGCATACCTTCAGTTTGGTTTGCATGGCAATAGCCTCAATCATTGCCACAACTGAACCTTTACCATTGGTACCAGCCACTATAATAACCGGACAGGCAAATACGGCTGACAGACCGGCGCGTGATAAAACGCTGGCTACCCGATCAAGACCCAGATCAATCTGTTTCGGGTTGAGGCTTTCCTGCCAGCGTAACCAGTCATTCAGCTTATTAAATCTCATCAGGAGGAATAAACAATAATATATACTACACGATATTTGCTAACAAACAGGAGACAGGACGATGGATCTTACTACAGGGTATCAGGGTGTCTGTATGGCTGGTCTGTTCGATAACATCAATATCAGACTGGCAATCCGGTCACGTAGATCACGGCGATCAATCACCATATCAATGGCACCATGTTCAAGTAAAAATTCACTGCGTTGAAATCCTTCCGGTAATTTTTCATGCACCGTCTGCTCAATCACACGCGGCCCGGCAAAACCGATTAATGCTTTGGGTTCAGCAATGTGAACATCCCCCAGCATGGCAAAACTGGCCGACACGCCGCCCATTGTCGGATCCGTTAAAACAGAGATAAAAGGGATGTGTTTTTTTGCCAGTCGGGTCAATACCGCACTGGTTTTTGCCATTTGCATCAATGAAAACAGGGCCTCCTGCATACGCGCTCCACCCGATGCGGAAAAACATACAAAAGGAATATTTTCTTCCATCGCGACATTGGCGGCGCGTACAAAACGCTCCCCCACTACGGATCCCATTGAACCGCCCATAAAACGGAAGTCAAACGCAACACTAACCAGCGTTATCCCTTTTACCTTACCTTTCAATGCAATTAAGGCATCTTTTTCACCGGTATTTTTCTGTGCCTGGAGCAATCGATCCCGGTATTTTTTGCTGTCTTTAAATTTTAATTTATCGAATGGAGCAAGGTTGCCGGCAATTTCTTCTGTGGTATCTTCATCAAGGAAAATTCCCAGCCTCTTACGCCCGAATACCCGCATATGATGATTACATTTCGGGCATACCTCAAGATTACGTTCCAGTTCGGCGCGATACAATACTGCGTTACAGGATGGACATTTTGTCCACAGTCCTTCCGGCACCCCTCGCTTGGTGCTGCTGTCGGTTCGGATGCTGGTGGGCATCAGTTTTTCAAACCAGCTTAAACTCATTCGATTATTACCTTCTCAGTCATTTTCAGGTAGCATCCATCGCCGCGCGCATTGCTGAAAGTATAGCAGTGATTTCCTTAATTATTCTAGCACTTTCCTCCCCATTTTCACGCCCACTGCCAGCCATCTTCTTCACCAGTACGCTACCAACCACCACCGCATCTGCAAAATCGGCAATTTGTGCTGCTGCGCTGGCATTACTAATGCCAAATCCCACTGCAACTGGTAGATCAATATTACCTCTAATTTCGCTCAGTTTCTGCTGCACACTGTTCACATCCAGTGTTGCTGCTCCGGTCACCCCTTTCAGTGAGACATAATACACAAAGCCACTGGCAACGCTATTCAGTTTCTGAATCCGTTCAGCACTGCTGGTTGGTGCCAGCAGAAAAATTGGATCAATATGACAGGACTGGAGGGCTGAAACATAATCTGCTGCTTCTACCGGCGGTATATCCACGGTAATTACCCCGTCAATACCGCAGGCCTTTGCCCGCCGGGCAAAGGCTTCATAACCCATTACCTCAATCGGGTTAAGATAGCCCATCATGACAATGGGCGTGTCTGTATTTTTTTTTCTAAAGGCCGACACCACCTTAAAAACATCGTACAAACTGGTGTTATGCGCCAGTGACCGTTCCGCCGCAGCCTGTATTACCGGCCCATCAGCCATCGGGTCGGAGAAAGGCGCACCCAGTTCAATAATATCCGCCCCCGCCTCGACCATAGCATGTAGTAGTGGCAGCGTTATTGACGGCCAGGGATCCGCTGTCATCACGTAGGGAATGAGTGCGGTACGTGAGGATGTTTTTAATGCTTCAAAACGGGAGGCTAAGCGACTCACAGCTTGATACCTTCAATATTGGCAATCGTATTAATATCCTTGTCACCACGACCGGATAAATTGATAATAATACGTTGTTCAGGCGCCATCGTTGCCGCCAGTTTCATCCCATAGGCAACGGCATGGCTCGATTCCAGCGCCGGAATAATACCCTCAACACGGGTTAAGGTATGAAATGCATGTAATGCTTCCTCATCGGTCGCAATCACATAACTTGCCCGACCGATATCTTTTAACCACGCATGTTCCGGGCCAACACCAGGATAATCCAGTCCGGCTGAAATAGAATGGGTTTCAATAATCTGACCATTTTCATCTTCCATTAAATAAGTGCGGTTACCGTGTAACACACCCGCCTGCCCTGCACACAACGGTGCCGCGTGCTGTCCACTTTCCAGTCCATAGCCACCACCTTCTACACCGTATAAGGCGACATTCTCATCTGAGAGAAAAGGATAAAACAGGCCAATCGCATTGGAACCACCACCAACACAGGCTACCAGCGCATCGGGCAGACAGCCGCATTGCTCAGCCATCTGCATTCTGGCTTCGCGGCCAATAATGGCCTGAAAATCACGCACCATCACCGGATAAGGATGGGGACCGGCAACCGTGCCGATAATATAAAAAGTATCATCCACGTTGGTCACCCAGTCACGCATGGCCTCATTCAGCGCATCCTTCAGCGTCCGTGAACCGGACGTAACCGGTATTACTTCCGCCCCCAGTAATTTCATCCGGTACACATTCGGTGCCTGACGTTTTATGTCTTCCGCACCCATATAGACCACACATTGCATACCAAAACGGGCTGCAACCGTTGCCGATGCCACGCCATGCTGACCGGCTCCGGTTTCAGCAATAATACGTTTTTTGCCCATTTTTTTTGCCAGCAGGCCCTGACCAATGGTATTGTTTATTTTATGGGCACCAGTGTGGTTAAGATCTTCACGCTTTAGAAATATCTGCGCCCCGCCCACCTGTTCACTCAGTCGCCTGGCGAAATACAGCGGACTGGGTCGGCCAACATATTGCGCCAGATCCGTATCAAACTGTGCCTGAAAGTCTTTATCCTGCCTGGTTTCCTCATAAGCAATACGTAACTCGTCAAGTGCCTGCATCAGGGTTTCCGATGCGAAAATGCCCCCGTAGATACCAAAATGCCCATTTTTATCCGGCATCGCCGTATAGTCGACGGTGCCACACCCAGCAGCTGTATTGTGTTGTGTCTCTGTCATCTTGTTTCAATAAGCAGTGTTAACCAATCTGCTGCATAAATAATCGTATTTTTTCTGCATCTTTGATGCCCGGGCTGCTTTCCACACTACTGCTGATATCAACGGCATAGGGCTTAGCTACAGTAATTGCCTGTTTCACATTATCGGCGCTCAGACCACCAGCTAGAATAACCGCCTGTTGCAGATCCTTCGGTACCTGATTCCAGTCGAACGTTTTTCCGCTGCCGCCTGATGCGCCGGGAGCATGGCTATCGAGCAGCAAACCGTGCGAAGAGGCATACTGCCTGGCATACGTGTATACATTACTATCGCCTTCACTA
>CAYXNL010000011.1:0-10500 GCA_964466455.1 uncultured Thiotrichaceae bacterium | reverse complement strand
GTGCGAAGAGGCATACTGCCTGGCATACGTGTATACATTACTATCGCCTTCACTACCGCCTTCCATCCCGACAGCCTTGATATATGGACGATCAAACTGTTCACAAAACGCTGCCGGCTCACTGCCATGAAACTGTAATAAATCAATCGCAGTGGCTGCGATCACCTGTTTAACCATTGCAGCATTAGCATCTTTAAACAGGGCGACCGAGGTAACAAAAGCGGGTAAAGCCCGGCAGATGGTTTCTGCCTGTGCCAGTGATATATAACGAGGACTCTTCTCATAAAAAACCAGTCCAATGGCATCCACTCCCTGTTCTGAGGCAACAAGTGCATCTTCAACACGGGTTATGCCGCAGATTTTAACACGGGTTCTCACTTTAAATCGTTATCCTCAAAATATAAACGTGCCTTTACCAATACCAATACCAATGCCAATGCCAATATCGTTTACATCATTGTGTAAAAAATCAGGAAAAATCAGGCAACCAGCCAGTCTGTTGTGGCAGACCGTACTTTTGCGGGTATTCTACATTAACCAGATACAACCCGGCAGAGGGTGCAGTAATTCCTGCCTGATTTCTGTCATGACTTTTTAATACCTCGGCAATCCATTCTACCGGCTGTTGCTGACGACCAACCTGTATCAGCGAGCCCATAACATTTCTGACCATATGGTGTAAAAATGCATTTGCCCGAATATCCATCAGCACATACGAACCCGACTGCTGTAACTGAATTTTATGTATGCAACGATTTGCATGTTTTGCCTGACACTGTGAGGCACGAAATGCTGAAAAATCATTTTCTCCCAGTAAAAACTGAGCTGCCTGATGCATTTTTGCCACGTCCAGCGTATCAAAACCCCAGGCAACCTGACTTGCCATAATCGCCGGGCGCACCTTGCGCATAAACAGAATATAACGATAGCTGCGTGCTGTAGCGCTGAAACGGGCGTTGAAGTCTTCACTGACTTCTATCGCCCAGCACACACAGACATCACGTGGTAATTGCGTATTCACCCCCTGTATCCAGGCTTTCAGCAAACGTCTGGCGGTCGTATCAAAATGCACGACCTGTCCGGTGGCATGAACACCGGTATCGGTACGCCCGGCACAGCTAATGCGGACAGGCTCATTAGCCACCATTGATATTGCACGTTCCAGTTCAGCCTGAACGGTACGTGTACTGGCTCGCTGTAACTGATAACCGTTAAACCGGCTGCCATTATATTCAATGCCAAGCGCAATACGCATCTGTTTCATTTCAGGGCATCTCAATTAATAATCGGGCAATAAAAACGGCACCTGCCAGTGCCGTACCGAACTGGGAGAGTAGCGGACTAACTGTCCAACTGGCTCATTAATTCGTTGGCTTCGCGTTTCTGCTCATCGTTACCATCTGTCAGCACTTCTTCAAGAATTTCTTTGGTCCCTTCATGGTCTCCCATATCCAGATAGGCACGAGCCAGATCCAGCTTGGTACTGATTTCATCGACGTCATCCAGACTCGATAGATCAAATTCTTCTTCATCACTTTGATCTGCTTCAATATCTACAGCAAGGTCGGCAGATTCATCTATTTCAGACTCCAGGTTAAGATCAGCGGATTCATCTATTTCCGATATAGCCTCATCCGTTACATCATCCACCTTTATTTCATTCTGCTGGTCTGAACTGGTGTCATCAGTCTGTACAGGTACATCAACTTCATCAACTCCCGGTTCGGTATCTGCCCCCAGCTCCATTTCATCCAGAACCCCATCATCACTTAGATCCAGAACAATATCATCGTCCGTATCAGCTTCCGTTTTCGTTTCCGCAGCACTGTGATCTTCATCAATATCCAGTTCAGCCGCGTCAATATCCATGGAAAAGTCTTCATCAAGGACAGATTCTTCTGTTTTTTCCTCTGCAACCGCTGCTGTCTCACTAAGATCAAACTCAAGTTCATCCATTGATGAATCAGATGCCTGTGCATCAGGCTCTTCCGCCATATTCATCGCAGTTTCTTCACCATTGGAGGTCATGGAATCAAGCTCTGTGTCCTCCGCCACATCAGGCAGATCAAGAGGCTCGTCCAGACCGACGTTCTCATTCGACGAGGTTTCATCATCTACTTCCATACCCAGATCAAAGTCCATTCCCGGTGCTTTTGATGGCAGTGAATCCACATCCAGACCACCAACCAGACTGCCCTGGAACAGGGGATCATCCACACATAGATCCTGCCCCATTACCAGCACTTTTTTCCATGCGGGGGTATCATCTCCGCTGTTTTGTCTCAGTTGCTTCGCGGTATCAATAAAAGCCTCTTTATTCTTACTGGCATAATGAGTTTCAGCCAGCTTCACCCGATAATCATCTCGCTGTGGATGTTCCTTGATAGCATTTTCCAGTAAATCTTCCGCCTGTTGATAAATACCATAAGCCAGGTAAGTATCCGCCTCGGTAATCACGTCATCGCGAATTTCTTCAGCCTCTGCTTTTGCCATCGCTTCAGCTTCTTCTGCGGTATCTTCTTCAGCCGCTTCCTCCGCGTCCATAACTAGCGTCGATTCGCTATCAGTATCTGTTTTAGTGTCATCTTCATGCTGGTCTTCCTCAACCATATCCGCGACGTCTTCAAGATCACCTGTTTCAGCTTCAGCCGCCGATGTTTCAGTTTCCTCTACCGTTGTTTTACGACGTTTAATAACCAGATAAATTAATGCCAGCAATAATAATAAGCCACTACCAGCCGCTGCCAGTAACATCGGGTTATTCAATAGCTGGGCTAATGGCCCCATCTGCCGATGTTTCATCCCACTAACCGGTCGTTGCGCAGGCTGTGGTTGGGTCGTAGTCGATACAGTTGCTGTCGATGCAGTGGCTGGTTTATTTTCAGTAGCCTTCGCTTTTGTAACCAGATTTTCTGCCTCTTTTCCGGTTGATTCCGTAGCGGTTTTAGCTGTAGCCGATGAAGCTTTTTCGGCCAATGTCTGTGCCTGCGCCAGGTTGTTGTCTTCTATCGGCAACACACCTTTCATCTTACTGACCTGATGTTCCAGTTGATCGACTTTCTGTTGTAATGATTCTTTTTCAACACGTTCACTTTCCAGCTGTTCACGTGCCAGTGACAGTGTTTCACGCAGCTCGCTGGCATTCATCTGTGCCGGGTTTTTTGTACTCGGGTTTTCTGTACTCGGGTTTTCTGTACTACTGGTAGAAGCCCCGGCGCCCGCACTGACAATCTGTAAATGGGCTCCTTTCTCTTTTACCGGTGTATTTGTGACATTACCCGCTGCATTTTTAGCTGTCGCGTTTCTACCTGTCAAATTAGTTACCGGATTAGCCACGGTAGAGACTGGCTGTCCACCTGCATATTCCCGACGGTACTGCTGCCATAATGCGGTTTGTTTATGCACCAGTGCCTGTGCCTGCATTGGGCTAATTGCTGCAATCGCTTTTGCGTCGGGTATACGCAAAATATAACCACGTTTCAGACCATTAATGTTTTTATGATTAAACGAATCAGGGTTGGCTCGCAATAACGCTATCATCATCTGCTCAACCGTCACTGAGCGATCCGGACGCATAGAATCAGCAAGACTCCAGGCGGTATCTCCTCGCTGAACCCGGTATTTACCACTCGACTGGTGCCCTCGGGAACCTGCCTGTAAAGCGACAGCCGCATTCTGTTTGACCGCATGCGCAGAGGTTGCACCTGTCTGGCTAGACTGTGGCCTGAAACCAGCCGCTGGTATAACACCAGCCGAGAGGGGTGCAGAAGATACTGGCTTATTACTGGAAGGTGATGGGCGAAACGCAGTATTATCCGCCGCCGCAGCCATCTGTGCTGGCGTAGCCTTCGACATAAACGTCGGCGGATCTAGCAGAATAGTATATTCGCGTAATAAATGACCTTTTGGCCAGTCCACTTCCAGCAAAAAATTCAGATAAGGTGCACGCACCGGTTGTTTGGTCGTAATTTTAATATGTGGGACATTATCAATAATAACAGTTTTGAATTTCAGCTCATTTAATGAATAGGGTCGATCTATCCCGGCACGGGAAAATTCTTTTCTCGATGCCAGTTTAACAATCAGCGACTGTGCATCTTCCGGCGCTGCCGATAGCAGTTTGATATCAGCACTAAGATCCTGATTTAAGGATGAACTAACTTCAATATCCCCTAAACCTAGAGCAAAACCCTGGCCTGGAAAGAAAAGCGCGCCTGCAATACAGGCAGCAAGTAATTTACGTACTGGTTTCTTACGCACTGGAGATTCCCCTTATACCGTCGCGACAAACAATCTGAGCCCGTTTACTTCACAAATCGCTACCGCGATTGTTATTTTCAGATATGTTTAACGACTTTTTATTTGTTGTTAATAACACACATTAAGAATATTGCTCTAACTATAGGTTATAAATATTGTTTTATCAAAATCTCAGCAATTTGTACGCTATTTAATGCCGCCCCTTTACGCACATTATCAGAAACCACCCACATATCCAGCCCTCTTTCGTGAGAGATATCTTCACGAATACGCCCGACATAGGTAGCGTCATGATTTGCACCTTCGGTAACGGCAGTGGGGTACCCCCCATCGCAACGATCATCAAGCACACGTACACCCTGCGCTCTGGATAATAACTCGGTGGCCTTTTCAGCGCTAATCTTCTCCTTTGTTTCAATATGTACAGCCTCGGAATGGCCATAAAAAACCGGTACACGTGCTGCTGTTGGATTCACCATAATAGATTCATCTTCAAATATCTTACGCGTTTCCCATACCATTTTCATTTCTTCCCTGGTGTAACCGTTGTCCATAAATACATCAATTTGTGGCAAAACATTAAATGCAATCTGCCGGGGATAAACCTTGCAGTCAATCGGTTTAGCATTCAACAATCTGGCCGTCTGCCCGGCAAGCTCTTCAACGGCTTCCTTACCCGTACCGGATACAGCCTGATAAGTACAGACATTAATACGTTCAATGCCAACGGCATCATAAATGGGTTTTAATGCTACCAGCATTTGAATCGTAGAACAGTTTGGGTTCGCAATAATCCCCCGTGTCGTATAGTTGGCGATAGCGTGCGGATTCACTTCCGGCACCACCAGTGGAATATCATCATCGTAGCGAAACTGTGACGTGTTATCGACTACTACACAACCAGCAGCAGCAGCTTTTGGTGCAAACTCCTTTGAAATAGCTGCACCCGCTGAGAATAAACCAATCTGCACGCTGGAAAAATCAAACTCGGCCAGATCCTTCACTACCAAATTTTTACCGCCGAATTCAACACGTTTACCTGCCGAGCGGCTACTGGCCAGCGCATATATCTTTCCCACGGGGAATTTACGTTCGGCAAGAATGGACAACATGGTTTCACCCACCGCGCCAGTCGCGCCGACTACTGCAACATCATATGTTTTACTCATATACTTATCTTCACTAAAAAAATTAAAATCATCTTCATATCGGGAATCTCTGAAAAACTTTTTACAGTTCCTCTAAAACCGTATCGCCCATTTCAACCGTACCAACCTCTTTACAACCCTCAGCCATAATATCCGCAGTACGCAATCCTTTATCCAGTACCCGGCCCACAGCCGCTTCAATTTTATCCGCCAGCGCAAGGTGATCCAGACTGTAACGCAGCATCATTGCAAGCGATAAAATTGTTGCCAGTGGATTCGCTACTCCCTTGCCAGCGATATCCGGCGCTGAGCCATGTATCGGTTCATACATCCCTTTCCCATTAGCATCCAGCGAGGCCGATGGCAGCATACCGATTGAACCCGTTAACATTGCCGCTGCATCTGAAAGAATATCGCCAAACAGGTTTTTGGTAACGACCACATCAAACTGTTTCGGCCATTTTACTAATTGCATGGCGGCATTATCCACATACATATGGCTAAGTTCGACTTCGGGATAATCCTCGCCATTACGGCTCACGACTTCACGCCATAGTTCAGAAACTTCCAGTACGTTTGCTTTATCAACTGAACATAAACGCCTGCCGCGTTTCATCGCGATATCAAACGCTACTTTTGCAATACGATCTATTTCGCTTTCTTTATAGACTAAGGTATTAAATCCTTTACGTTCGCCGTTAGCATCTGTTTTTATACCCCGTGGCTGACCAAAATAAATACCACCGGTTAACTCACGCACTATCATTATATCCAGACCTGCAACCACTTCCGGCTTTAATGAGGAAGCAGCGGCCAGTTGTGGATATAAAATAGCCGGACGTAAGTTAGCAAACAGATCCAGTTCAGCGCGTAGTGCCAGCAAGCCACGTTCAGGTCGTAATTCACGAGCAAGATTTTCATATTGTGGCCCGCCAATAGCACCGAACAGAATTGCATCAGAGGCCTTTGCCAATGCCAGGGTTTCATCAGGTAGTGGTTTACCTGTGGCATCATAACCAGCACCACCAACCGGGCTTTCAATCAGTTCTGCGTCCAGCAGACCCTGGCCGATAAAATACTGAAGCACTTTTACGGCTTCGGCAATAATTTCAATTCCAATGCCATCACCCGGCATCACAGCAATTTTTAAACTCATGTTTCTCTCTAAAATGCCCCCCTGTAACCGGGGAAGTACTAACAGGATAGATAAAAAGGATACTTATTATCCGTTTCAGTAATAATTATACGCTAATTATGCTGCCAGTCTTTTTAGGGCAGCTTTATTTTAAAACAACCAGGGCGCTGTTCGTTTACGTTTTTCTTCATAGGCTTTTATCTCATCGCCATGTTGCAGGGTAAGACTAATATCATCTAAACCATTTAGCAGGCAATATTTGCGAAAGCTATCAATATCGAAATCCGATAGCACTTTCCCCTCACAACTGACCTGCTGTTTTTTCAGATCAATAGATAATGTCAATCCCGGTTTCTGGGTGATTTGTGTAAACAGATCGTCAACGGTATCTGACGACAGCACAATTGGCAGCAGACCGTTTTTAAAACTGTTGTTATAGAAAATATCCGCAAAGCCGGGGGCAATGACTGCGCGAAAGCCAAAATCATCCAGTGCCCACACCGCGTGTTCACGCGAGGAACCACAGCCAAAATTTTCCCGCGCCAGTAATATGCTCGCTTGATCAAACGGTGGCTGATTTAAAATAAAATCAGGATTTAGCCGACGTGTACTATTCTCAATTTCCGGGCCACCCGCATCCAGATAACGCCAGTCATCAAAAGCATTCGGTCCAAAACCGCTACGTTTGATGGATTTTAAAAACTGTTTGGGAATAATCGCATCAGTGTCTACATTAGGACGATCCAGTGGTGCAACAATACCGGTATATTGTGTAAATGCTTTCATTATTACACCGCCTTATCATTCATTAACATTAGCAAAATGACCGGCTATCGCCGCTGCTGCGGCCATTACCGGACTGACTAAATGTGTGCGCCCACCCTGCCCCTGACGTCCTTCAAAGTTACGGTTAGACGTAGACGCGCAACGCTCTCCCGGTTCCAGACGGTCGGCATTCATTGCCAGACACATCGAACAGCCCGGTTCGCGCCATTCAAAACCCGCCTCAACAAAAACCTTATCCAGTCCTTCTGTTTCAGCCTGCTGTTTGACCAGACCAGAGCCCGGTACCACCATGGCAAGTTTGACAGTAGCAGCCACTTTTTTACCTTTCACCACTGCTGCTGCCGCACGTAGATCTTCGATACGAGAATTGGTACATGAACCGATAAAAGCCTTATCAATTTGAATCTGATTAATTGCTATACCCGCTTCCAGCCCCATATAAGCCAGCGCTTTGCGCATACCATCGGCTTTAACTTTATCATCCACCTGATCGGGGTCAGGTACCTTTGCATTAATGCCGACAACCATTTCTGGCGAGGTCCCCCAGGTTACCTGTGGCTGGATAGAGGCTGCATCAATATGTACCACCTTATCAAATAATGCCGCTTCATCGCTGTGCAGCTTTTGCCAGTATTGAATGGCTTTTTCCAGACTTTTATCTGTCGGGGAATAAGGCCGATGGGTAATATATTTAACTGTAGTTTCATCCACCGCAACCATGCCTGCACGTGCGCCAGCCTCAATCGCCATATTACAGACGGTCATACGCCCTTCCATACTCAGCGCACGAATCGCATCACCACCAAACTCGATGGCATAACCGGTTCCTCCGGCCGTACCGATTTTTCCGATAATTACCAGTACAATATCTTTTGCACTAACGTCTTTAGCCACATGGCCATCGACTAAAACCAGCATGTTTTTACTTTTTTTCTGCACCAGACACTGTGTGGCTAATACATGCTCAACTTCCGAGGTACCAATGCCAAATGATAATGCACCAAAAGCACCATGTGTTGAGGTGTGTGAATCACCACATACTACGGTCATGCCTGGCAGGGTGGCACCCTGCTCGGGGCCAATCACATGTACAATACCCTGGCGAATATCTGACATAGTAAACTCGGTCAGACCAAATTCACTACAGTTTTTATCCAGTGTTTCCACCTGAATTTTTGCTATCGGGTCAGTAATACCGGCGCTGCGATCGGTGGTTGGTACATTATGGTCGGGTACCGCAATAATCGTATCCTTACGCCAGAGTTTACGGCCGGCAAGTCGCAAACCTTCAAATGCCTGAGGCGAAGTAACCTCATGCACAAGGTGGCGATCTATATATAAAAGTGCAGTATCGTCCCCTTCACTGCGCACGACATGATCATCCCATAATTTGTCATACAGGGTTTTTGGGTGTGTTTTTTCTGTAATCATCGTCTTAATCTACCGTAATGAGTCATAAGGGACGCTTTAGCAATCGCATGGCGGTTTAAAAAGGAACCAATTAATTCAGGCTTTGCATCAGCGGACTGATTGATTTTATTTATATCCAGCGCATACACGGTAAAAATATAACGGTGCGGCTGGTCACCTTCAGGCGGGCAGGCACCACCAAAGCCTTTCATACCGTAACTGTTCATACTTTCAACTGAACCTGCCGGCATCGCTTCCTGACTTACGCCGGTTTTTATCTGGTTGATATTTCCGGGTATATTAAACACAACCCAATGCCACCAGCCACTACCAGCACGAGCATCTGGATCATAAACCGTTATGGCAAAACTTTTTGTCCCTGCCGGGGCATTATTCCAGCTTAGCTGTGGTGAAATATTTTTACCCCCGCAGCCAGAACGGTTAAATGCCTGTGCCTTTGATAATGGTTCATGAATATCTGTACTGCTTAAGGTAAAACTGCTGGCAGTGGCAGACGTTGAAACCAGTATTAACGTTAACAGGAAAATTATTATTTTTACCATCATTCTCTCCTTACACAGAATGAATAGAGAGAATAAGCCAGTTTCATCTATAAAACAAATTTATTATATTTATAATATCTATTCCTTTTAGCTATACAGTGAAAGACTATGGACTTATAGTTAACATTATGAACATTCAGAATATACAGGCATTTTTAATGGTGGCTGAAACCGGCTCTTTTTCCCTTGCTGCAAAAAAGCTGTTTATCACCCAGCCGGCTATTAGCAAACGCATCGCCCTGCTTGAACAATCACTGGATACAAGATTATTTGATCGTATTGGCAGGCAGGTTCATCTCACCCAGGCAGGCATTGCGGTTCGTCCTGGTTATCAACGTATTATTGCCGAAATAGATGAAAGTCACTGTATTATTAGCAATCTACGTCATACCACCAGTGGTACGCTTAAATTCGGCACCAGTCATCACATTGGTCTGCACCGCCTGCCTCCCATTCTGCGAGACTATACACAGAAATACCACGATGTTGACCTGGCTATTCAGTTCATTGATTCAGAGCAGGCGAGTACACTGCTGCTAAATGGCAGTATTGAACTGGCGCTGATCACCCTGCCGGAACATATTGAAAAGAACCTGAAAATAATCTCGGTCTGGCCGGACCCAATGGTCTGCGTCGTGGCCAGTGACCACGTTCTTGCAAAAGAAAAAATTATCACCCGCAAACAATTACGCCAACACGGCATATTGCTGCAATCACACAATACGCATACCAGGGATATTATTGAACGCGCATTAAAACTTGATTCAGGCTTTAAAATTATTATGGAATCCAATTACCTGGAAACCATCAAAGCGATGATCCAGAACGGACTTGGCTGGGGAGTATTACCGGTATCCATGGTAGATAATTCATTACATCCATTACAAATAGAAGGGGTGATAATGCAACGTCAACTCGGTGCCCTGCTGCATGCCACACGAACCCTGTCAAGCCCGGCAACCGCCCTATTAGAAATACTGAAACATTCAGTGCCACCGTAACACAGAATAGCTGAATACAGATATTGCTACTCAGGTACATCCCTCAGCATGTACTAAGGAGAACGGTAATTATCCGAAATATTCATTTTCACTCACAACGTTATCAGGTTTATCGGTAGCAGTTAACTTATTTTTTTCTCTACAGTAATCACCCCGTTTCTATCAAGCACCTTATATATTTTACGGCTAAGCTTTGC
>CAYXNL010000010.1:45762-51452 GCA_964466455.1 uncultured Thiotrichaceae bacterium | reverse complement strand
CAATCTGTTCAATCCAGACTTACTAAGGAGAACGGTAATTAGAGGTTCCCAGGTAATACCGACATACAGTGTGTACGATTATAAATAGAAAAAACAGGCTATCGCTTATTTGGCCTGCCCACGATTTGCACTCTTGCGTGCATTTTCGGTAAGCAATTTCTTGCGAATACGAATATTCGACGGAGTAACTTCAACCAGTTCATCGTCATCAATAAATTCCAGTGCCTGTTCCAGAGTAAACTGGATATGTGGAGACAGGGTGAGCGCATCATCCGTGCCTGATGCTCTCACATTGGTTAATGGCTTGGTTTTAATCGGGTTAACCACCAGATCATTACCACGTGAGTGAATCCCGACAATCATGCCTTCATATATTTCTTCGTTGTTACCCACCAGCAGTTTCCCCCGCTCCTGTAATGGAAACAGAGAATAGGCCACCGCTTTACCCTGTGAATTGGAAATCAGCACTCCATTATTACGCTGCCCAATACTTTCCGTTACCATCGGCCCATAGTGATCAAATACGTTATACAGCAAGCCGGTGCCGGATGTCATTGTCAGAAACTCCGTACGAAAACCGATCAGACCACGAGCCGGAATCATATAGTCCAGCCTGACCCGGCCTTTTCCATCCGGCACCATATCCTTCAGTTCTGCCTTACGCGTACCCAGCGCTTCCATTACCGAACCCTGATAATCCAGCTCCACATCCACCGTTAATTCTTCGTAAGGCTCCTGTTTAGCGCCATCTTTTTCATGAATAATAACTTCAGGACGACCGGCTGCCAGTTCGAAATTTTCGCGACGCATGGTTTCAATTAAAACCGAAAGATGCAATTCGCCACGACCGGAAACTTTAAATTTATCACCTTCAATCTGCTCAACCCGTAACGCTACATTGTATTTCAGTTCCTGTTGCAGACGATCCCAGATATTGCGGCTGGTGATAAATTTTCCTTCCCTGCCGGAAAAAGGAGAAGTATTCGGCTGAAACATCATACTGATTGTTGGCTCATCCACCGTCATCGGCGGCAGGGCTTCAACATGATTCGGATCACATATCGTATCGGAAATAGACAATGGATCAATACCGGTAATTGCCACAATATCACCGGCTGTTGCCTCCTCGGTTTCAATCCGTTCCAGCCCGATAAAACCCAGCACCTGTAAAAGCCGGCCATTGCGCACCCGACCATCATCACCAATAATCTTTACTGCCATATTGGTTCTGGCCACTCCCCGGCGAATACGTCCAATACCGATGATGCCGATGTAACTATTGTAATCCAGCGTTGAAATCTGCAATTGTAGTGGCTCATTCGTATCCACCTCGGGGGCATGAACATGCTCAATAATCGCTTTAAATAGCGGTTTCATATCGCCGCTGGTAACGTCAGATTCATCACTGGCATAGCCGTTAATGGCTGAACAGTAAATGACCGGAAAATCCAGTTGTTCGTCGGTGGCACCAAGTTTATCGAACAAATCAAAGGTTAAGTCCAGTGCCCGATCCGGATTCGCCCCCTCACGGTCAATCTTGTTAATAACCACGATAGGTTTGAACCCCATGGCAAAAGCTTTCTGCGTTACAAAACGAGTTTGTGGCATAGGACCATCCACCGCATCCACCAGCAGTAACACAGAATCGACCATAGACAATACGCGCTCAACCTCACCACCGAAATCCGCATGTCCCGGTGTATCAACAATATTAATATGATATCCATTCCAGTTAATGGCGGTATTTTTAGAGGTAATCGTAATCCCGCGTTCCTTTTCCTGATCATTGGAATCCATCACCCGTTCTGTCGGTGCCTTCCGTGCATCCAACGTACCGGACTGTTGCAATAGTTGGTCAACCAACGTGGTTTTTCCATGGTCAACATGGGCGATAATGGCAATATTGCGGATATTATTAGCTTTCACAGAAGTTCTCTAAATGATAAAAATGGGCGCATTATAGGGCTTTCCGCACAAATAAACTGCACTAATTTCGGCTTATACAAAAAAAGCAGGAAGAAAATAAAAAATAGCTATAATCCGATCCAGTGATTCACCGCCTTACGGGCAATCGTATTGACCGGCCGGGCAACCAGCCCGGTACGAGAGAGTGACACCTGATAGGTAGCCCCATCAGCCATCGGCAGAAACACGGCACTGCCAAATATCGCATCAACAAAGCCTGAAAAGTTCGCATATCTATGTGCCAGATTCCAGATATCCAGCGTCCACCTACTCCTGTTCCACCAGCCGGTGACACCCCCATCGAGTGCCTGCGGTGGCAGCAGAGAATACACGCTATGCGATAAATACCGGGCTTTTTCCAGATCCAGATAGCGTCCGGAAAGCCGATGCAGACGATACTCTGCATCCAGACCGAGCAGATTAGCAAACCCTTTCCAGAGCAGCACCTGGGCATCAAGTTGCCACTCATCTCCCTGTAGGACAAACTGCCGGCTGCGTCCATTATCCAGCGTTGTTATATCCACCCGGTACTGTTGCGGCATGAGTTTTATAAAATGAAGCTCAGCAACCGGTTGTTCATAAACTAGCCGCTGATAGGTATAAAGGTTTGATGCCAGTAAAAGACTAACAACCGCAACGCCAAGAAAGGTTACTGCCACTATCGCCCTGCCAGCACCCCCTGCCAGGCGATGCTTAAACAGGCAACGTAATGCATGCACAAAAAAAACCAGTGCAATAACCCCTGTCAGAGCACTAATAATAATCAGGGCTGGCATGACGATTCATTCCCGAAGCTGATGCTCCAGTCAGGTTACCTGACAAAGACAGGTCGGCGCTATAAAAATCAGTTACGTAAGCGAACTCGTACGGCCTGGGCTTTTTCAGTGTCACCAATATTGTCATAGATGGTAAGCAGGGTTTCAAGTGCCCGCGGATTATCTATATCGATGGATAATGCATGTTCACACAAACCGACTGCCTTTATCGTATCCCCCTGACGGTGTGCAACACGAGCCAGTCCGAGGACTGCATATAGATCGTGGCCATTATCAAGACTGGACTGGTAGTGGCGCACCGCTTCATCAAGGCGGTCAAGAGAAACCAGCGCATCACCCACACGAGTCCATAGCGACTGATTTTCCGGTTCATGTTCCAGAATTTTATCCCACCAGAATACCGCTTTTTCCATATTCATCTGCCCACGGTAACAGTCACCCATACCAAACAGTGCAAAATTATTTCCCGGATCCAGCTCCAGCGCATCTTCATAGAGTGTCATGGCCCGATCAAACTCCTTGCGCCGACGATAAATATTCCCCATCATGGTCAACAGCACAACATTATGCGTATTATTTTTTTCTATCAGCTTTTCAAAGCATTCCAGCGCCTTTTCATCGTCCTGCTGCGAATAATACACATTACCCAGCCCCAGCAACGCAAACGGGTCGTAAGGACGTATGGCCAGCGACTGTTCATAGAAATCAATCGCCTGATCAATGATATTCATTTTATGATAAGCATCGGCGACACGCACCATTACATGACTGTCTTTGGGGTTAATCTCCAGATAACGCAACCAGAATGGAATAGCACTTTGAGGCTGCTTCATACCACGGCGCACATCACCCGCGCCGCGTAGTGCAAAAATATTATTCGGGTCTATCTTTAATACTTCATCATACTGCTGGCCCGATTCTTCATAACGGTTAAGTTTACGGTAGACATCACCTAATCCGGAAAGCACATAAGGATTTTCCGGATCCATGGATTTTGCCTCCAGATAGGTTTTTTCTGCTTCTTCAAACTGGCCATTACGGAACAGGTGGCTGCCCCTTTTTGACAGTTCAATTAACGCTTTTTTAGAAATTCCGGACATATTTATGTTTATTTCATTTTGAGGCTTTCGCATTCGGTTATACACTAGCATAATAGTTGTTAATATTCGTTAATATCGCCAGTAAATGACAAGATAAAATAAAACGACTTATTATGGAACTAGTCTAACACTGGCCTTGCCGATATACCACAATAAGCCCGCCTGCCTGTTATTTCTATCGACGAATTAGTATAAATCTATAGTCCAGCAACAATAAACACCCCGGAGATCGAATCCCGCGCACTATGCAAAATAATTATGAAGGGTAAAATAGCGACAATGTCAGTTTCAGCCAGCAAACACAGCAACCCATCTGAAAACACATCTCACACAGATAACAATGAGCGAGATACTGGGGATAACAGAAAAAAACGTGCCTACCTGATTGACTCCAGTATTTATATTTTTCGTGGCTGGCATGTTTATTCTGACCAGATTGTTGATAGTGAAGGCAACCCCAGTAATGCCGTATATGGCTTCACTGAGTTCCTGCGCGAATTACTGATACTGGAACAGCCTGAATATATTGCCTGCGCCTTTGATGCCAAACAGACTAACTCCTACCGCCGTGAAATTTTTCCGCAATACAAGGCCAATCGCCCATCGGCACCGGCTGAACTTAAAAGTCAGTTTAAACACTGCCGGGATTTTTGCCGGGCTGCCGGTATTGCCGATTTTTCCAGTAACCGTTTTGAAGGTGATGACATTATCGGCACACTGGCCACACGCCTGCGCAAAGAGGGTTTTAATATCACTATTCTCAGTGCGGACAAAGATCTTGCCCAGCTACTCAGACCGGGAGACATCTGGTGGGACTACGCACGTAATACCATTCTGCATTATAAGGATGTAGAAAAAAAATTCGGGGTGAAACCCGAGCTGATTGCCGATTTACTGGCACTGTCGGGCGACAAGGTTGATAATATTCCCGGCATCCCCGGAATCGGCTACACCATGGCATCACGATTGTTAAAAAAATACCCCGGCGTTGAAATAGTGGTGGAAAATATTCATAAAATCTCGGCAATGAAATTCCGTGGGGCGGCACGTATACAGTCGCTGGTGGATGAGCACCAGCATATACTGCCGATGACCAAGCAGCTCACTACCATTGTTACCGATGCCGAATTTAAAGGACCGAAACAGGATCTACGCTGGAGCGGCATTAATGAAGCCGCCATGCATGCAATTTTTGACCGTCTTAATGCTGCGCCGTTAAGACGCCAACGCTGGTTTGAGCTACAGCCCGTCTGAATGATTAACGAGACAACATAGTAATAGACAGATATGATTATTCTGTTCAATAAACCGTTCCAGGTTCTCTGTCAGTTCACTGACACCACAGGCAGAGCCACCCTCGCTGACTATATCAAACAGAAACATGTATATGCTGCAGGTCGGCTAGATCGTGATAGCGAAGGCCTGCTTGTTTTAACCGATAGCGGCAGACTACAAAATAAAATTGCCGAGCCGAAAAACAAAACAGAAAAAACCTACTGGGTACAGGTAGAGGGTGATATATCTGACCGGGCGATACAGCAGTTACAACAGGGCATAACACTTAAAGACGGATTAACCCGCCCGGCAAAAGCGAGCAGAATAGTCGAGCCGAAAAATCTGTGGCCACGTAACCCACCCATACGAGAACGGAAGAATATTCCCGTCTCATGGCTGGAACTGAGCATTAGCGAAGGCCGTAATCGCCAGGTCAGACGGATGACCGCTGCCGTGGGTTTTCCTACCCTGCGCCTGATTCGCGCCCGTATTGGCAACTGGACAATAAACGGAATTGACAGTGGTCAGTTCCGTATTGCTGAAAAATAAACTACCCTGCTGCAAGCAGACGGGG
>CAYXNL010000010.1:37152-45662 GCA_964466455.1 uncultured Thiotrichaceae bacterium | reverse complement strand
CATAGATATTTATTACTGAAACGGGTACTTTGAGGAGGTATCCAGCCAGTGATTAATAAATCCGGCAATTTGTTCCACCTGATTAATATCTAGTAACGGTAAATCACCGGTATCAATATCTTCATCTGCTGCCACCGCAATCACACTGTTATCGTGAGGAAAAATTAACGCTTTGCCCAGCGAAGGGCGATGTAATTCAATTTTAGGGAAAGATAAATGGCGAAACCCTTCTACCAGCACCAGATCTACTGTTGCCGTATCCAGCGCCTGAATTAATTCGGGCAGTTGCGGTTCGTGTATCGCTTCATATTCGGTTATTAATGCCCGGCGTTTATCGGAGGCCACCATAACCTGGTTCGCACCGGCTTGGCGTAGTTCATAGCTGTCCTTGCCGGGCTGGTCGATATCAAAATCATGATGCGCATGTTTAATCATCGCCACACACAAACCCTGTAATTTCAGTAAGGGCAGCAGTTTAATTAGTAAACTGGTTTTACCCGTGCCACTGTAGGCGGCAAAACCTAAAACAGGTAAGCAACTCTGTTGCATTTTTTCCTGTTGCGGGGATTGTGTTTTTTTATCCATAAAATTAAATACTCAATAGATAGAACCGAGAGAATTAATGGGTCTCTGGCAACACACCCACCTGTGGCATATTTGCCAGACCGGTTTCTCTGGCGTGTTGCTGAAACTTTTTATTACGCCAGAAAAAAGCACCCGGCATCGTTGTTGGAATAACCACGACATAAAACAGGGAGCGACCAATAATATTGCTTACTACCATATTCAGTATCAATAGCGGCCACAAAAATAGCGCTGTGGATGGTAGAAAAAAAGTTGCTGCCGTTAATACCAGCGCCGCCACCAGTAAACTATTTCGCAATACAAAATTGTACCCGTAGATGCTGGTCTGCTCATAGTAGGAGAGCGCGGCTTCCGATTGCGCCTGTGCCGCAGTGCGCGCATGAGCCAGTAAAGCAACTATTTCCAGCAACACACCAGCGCTGACAATCAGTGAAAAAGTCTGTAATGGAAGCAACGCTGTATTCATCGAGACCAGACCGACCAGCAAAAAACCAGCAATGCCACAGGCACCCAATGTCATCATGGTAGCAACAAAACTGGCATTGGTATGCCAGTGATCCCAAAAAGGGCGCGCTGGAATACGGTAGAGTTTAATCATATAAAAGCCACCAAAGGCTATACCGGCCAGTGCCGCTACGCCAGCAAGCTGTTGCAGTATACCGGCAGCGGTCAGCAACAGATCAAATGACTGTGTTGGCATAAAAAGCCGGATGAAATACAGCAGGGCATAACACAACAGACCAGCATAAAACAGGGACACACCGGCTATTTCACGACTTACCGGTGACCAGCGCAGGTTATTAAACCCCCGATAAAACCGAAGTGGTTTCCCCAGGTGCATTGTCAGTTTAAACAAACCGAAGGTTTGGACTATCACCAGTGTTAATAATAAAACACTCTGCAACACTGGATGCTGTAATATTGCTGCCCAGCCTGCATGAACCCAGTTACCCAGTAGCAGTAGCAAAAAAGCGCCCATTACTGCCTGCGTACTCAGGGTGAATATAACATGCGCACCCTCATGCGAACCGAATAACTGGCGCAGATTCCATTCACGTTTCTTTTCTGTTTCCGGATCCAGCGCCGGTTTATAAATTCCGGCCTTATCATCACGGTGATATTTCAGTTCTGTGTTATCCACACGTCTCATATCCCGCTGGGTATTCTTTAATTGTTGAAAACGAATGTTAGGCTGCGTGATACCAGCATCAGGAAAACCCGGGATGGATGTTTTTGCCTGCACCCGATTTTCAGGAATATTTTCGATGACACCGAAATCCAGCGCATTACCCAGACAGGCGGAAACACAGGCGGGTTTCAGACCAACTTCAAGCCGATCGACACACATATTACATTTGGATACCTGGCCTTTTACCGGATCCAGTTGCGGTGCATTATACGGGCACACCCAGGTACAGTAACCACAGCCGAAACAGATATCAGGATCCTGTAGCACAGCACCATATTCAGCAAATTTCGTATAAGCCCGGGTAGGGCAGCCTTTTAAACACACCGGATTATCGCAATGATTGCAGGCCATCGAGATATTAATACGCTGGTAAGCAGGATAACTGCCACCCTCAACAAAGCCGACCGAACGGAAAGCAAGATGACCGGGCACATCGTTTTTCTCACTGCAGGCGGCCTCACAGGCATGACAGGCAATACAGTTATCGGCGTTAAAATAAAAACCGTGTTGTTTATAACGGTTTGGATTATCACCAATGCCGGTATCGCCGTTAATATTCAGCGACTGATTACGCCGGCTATCATCACTGGCTACGGTTTCAATGTTATTACCATAGCGGTTACATTGCTGGCTGACAGGGTCAGTCAAAATGGCATATTCGGGTTCGTTTTCGCGTCGTTTAAACATAAATAAATTAACTTGTGGTCGCTAGAAGGCGCGCATTTCCATGCTGAGTTTTGCAGCTTCAGCCTGGTCGGCTATTTTTTCTATCCGCACCGCCGATTGCTTGTAAGCTGGCTGCCTTGAGTGGGGGTCGAGTAGCCCCAATGTCAAACGATTAGCGCAGTCATGAAAATGAAACGGTAGAAAAACCATATCTTCGGGTACGCGCTGCGTTGGTGTGGCCATTACAATCGCATCGGATCGTGGTGATACCAGACGTACATATTCCCCACGTCGAATACCCATTTCAGCCGCCAGATCCGGATTGATTTCAATAAAAGGGATGGGGCTAAATTTATTGTTGTTGGTTACTTTTCCGGTTTTGGTTCGACCGTGCCAGTGCTCAATGAGGCGACCGGTATTCAGCCATAATGGAAACTCTTTGCCTGGTCTTTCATTGTTATCAATAAATGGTAAGGGAATCAGTTTGGCTTTTTTGTCAGCATAACGAAAACTGACCGGTTCTGTATATAAACGCTTGCCACCTTTTGGCGGGGCTTCATTATTTTTTACCTGGATATCGGTATAAGGCCATTGAATACCACGGCTTTTCTCGATTAATTCATGATCCATCCCAGAGATATCCGCCAATCTCCCCCTGGAGATTTTGGTCATTTCAAGAAAAACATCTGCTGCTTTTTCAGGAAAAGTCAGTTTGTCGTCGTGGTTAAACCGTTTTGCCATCTGATTAAAAATCCATAAATCGGCTTTTGCTTCACCCGGTGGGGTAGTTACTGGTTTAATCACGTTTATGCGTCGTTCTGTATTGGTCATCACACCCTCTTTTTCAGCCCAGGTTCCGGCAGGCAGAAAAATATTGGCATACTGGGCGCTTTCACTGTCTTCATAGCAGTCCTGCACAATACAGAATTCCAGTTTTTCCATGGCTTTTCGCACTCGTGCAGAATTTGGTAACGATGATAGCGGGTTGGTTGCAACCAGCCACATGCCTTTAATCTGCCCGGTCTCAACGGCATGATAAATATCGGTCTGAAACATACCACGTTGCGTCGGCAGAAAGTCCACGTCAATATTCCAGAAGTCGGCAATTTCTTTCCGGTCCTGCGCATTTTCCAGTACCCGATAGTTTGGCAGGCCCGAACAGGACGACCATTCGCGGGTTCCCATGGCATTACACTGACCGGTAATGGACAAACTGGTGCCACCGGGTTTACCGATATTGCCGGTAATTAAGGCCAGATTATTAATCCCAACCACGCCATCGGAGCCATGTGTGGACTGATTAATGCCCATGGTCCAGATTTGCATCGCCGCCGGTGCGTTGGCAAACAGGCGAGCCACAACACGGATGGTATCTTCATCAATACCACAAATTTTCGCCGCTGTGGTTGGATCATATTTAGCGACTTCTTCCCTTAGTTCATTAATGCCATTGGTATTTTTTTCAATGTAGTCATCATCCTGTAAATTTTCGGCAAAGATAACGTGCATCAGGGCATTTTGTAATACCACATCGGTTCCCGGTGTAATTGGCAGGTGAATATCGGCATTCTGCGCCAGCATGGTCACACGTGGGTCAACCACTACCAACGGGAAATTTCTATTTTCCTGCGCGTTTTTCATCCGCCAGTAAATAATTGGGTGCTGCTCAGGTAAGTTTGAACCCCAGGCAATTAAGCAGTCGGTAAATTCGAAATCTTCATAACAGCCCGGTGGCCCATCCGAACCAAATGAGCGTTTGTATCCAGAAACGGCAGATGCCATGCATAAAGTTGTATTGCCGTCGTAATTATTGGTGCCGATTAAACCACGTGTTAACTTGCCCAGCGTATAAAATTCTTCCGTCATCATCTGTCCGGTAGAAATAACGGCAAAGGCATCACGTCCGTATTTCTCCTGTATCGATTTAATGCCCGTATACGATTCATCCAATACGCTATCCCAGCCTGTATTTTCCCATTTTTCATGCCAGTGATCACGGCGTTTGGGGCTTAAACCACGCCCGGCGGAATCAAATAACTCATGCTCAAAAATTCCTTTCAGACATAACTTGCCCCGATTTACATCGGCATCAGCCACGCCTCTGGATGACACCGGTTTACCCGCACTATTCAGACCAACCTCGATAGAACAACCGGTGGAGCAATATCCACAGGTTGCATATTTCCATTCAACAATGCCCTTATCGGTGATTTTTATCGGGTTCTTTTTTTTGCGGCCAAATAACATAAATAATTTCTTCCTGATTACTGACTACTGACCATTGGCTACAGCATGGTCGCAATGGTGGTCTGGAAGATCGCTTTATGGATATCGCCCATACTCGCCATCCCCAGCAGTTGATCCCCTTCTGCTACCGGGATACGACGGAATTTGCGACCCACCATTACCGAGGCCGCCTGCAGAATATGCATGTCCGGTTTGATAGTAATTACCGTGGGTGTCATTACATCTTTTACGGTCAGATGAACAACGTTGCTATACTGAAGCATCTGTTCGTCATAATCGACGGTTGCCATGCTGCTCATTAAATCTTCCAGCCTGGGGAACATTCTTCCCAGCACATCACTTTCGGATACGGTTCCAACCAGCTTGCCGTTATCCACTACCGGAATGCCGCTATAACGATAAATACACATCAGTGATACCACTTCGCCGAGTTTTTTATCGGACGAAACCGTGCGCACATTGGTCGTCATAATATCTTTTACTTTCATTACCTTAACCTCGTTCTGTTACGTTACAGAAATTTATATACGGGACATAATCCGCCTGTACTATGACATAGAACAAGTTATAACGGAAAGCATCGCCGGTACTATTTTTTTTGCTGCACAGAAATCTTCTGCCAGCACGACATGCTGTCGTGCTGGCCATTGCGCCCCGCCCTCAGGCAGCTACGGCTACGGCAAGATCAAGATAAACAATACCTGCTTCAACCTTCACCGGAAATACATTGGTGCAGCCTTCATCCGGCGCTAACGCCTTACCACTGACTAAATCTATTTTCCAGTTATGCATTGGGCAGGTAACCGACGTACCATGCACGATGCCCTGTGATAACGGCCCCTGTTTATGTGGACAGGCATCTTTTATGGCAAACACCTCATCTTTTGCGGTACGAAATACCGCTATTTTCATGGTATCCGTTACCACAACGCGCGATCCCAGTATTGGGATATCTTTCAGTGCTACTACTTCAACCCAGTTATTCATTATTCAATACTCCAGAATCTATTACTACTCAATATCTAACTTCTGTCGGGTTAATCCCCCACAGCTTGTTGCGTAATCTGGAGGTGCGAATTTATTCGCGCCCAGTTACCATTCAATCCGATTACCATCCAGCCCGATTATTAACCGGCTCAATCACTAACCGGCAATTTTTAACGGGGTGAATTCATAAGCGGCTTCACCCTCAGCACGTGCTTTCCACGGATCAATCTGTACCGCTTTCTGGCTGATCTTAAACCGTGCGTATAATATTTTACGCTGTTCGGCGTCATCAACAATCTGCTGTTTAATACTACTCAATCCAACACGTTCCACCCACGGTGCGCTGCGTTCTGCATAATGTGCTTCCTCGCGGTATTTCTGAATAAAAGCACCACAGTATTCCAGCACTTCCTCTTCCGTGGTCACTTTGCATAGCAGGTCAGTTACCCGAACCTTGATGCCACCGTTACCGCCAACATGTAATTCATAACCGGAGTCTACACAGACTACACCCATGTCTTTAATGGTGGCTTCGGAGCAGTTACGTGGGCATCCCGACACGGCCAGCTTGAATTTGTGCGGCATCCACGAGCCCCAGGTATCCTCTTCGAGCAAAATGCCCAGACGGGTAGAATCTTGCGTACCAAAACGGCACCATTCAGAACCCACGCAGGTTTTAACGGTACGCAGGGCTTTACCATAGGCATGGCCGGAAACAAAGCCAGCTGCCGCCAGATCTCCCCAGATCCCCGGTAGTTGTTCCTTGGTTAAACCAATCATATCAATGCGTTGTCCACCAGTGAATTTTACTGTCGGCACATCCCACTTCTCAGCAATTTTCCCCAGTGCCATCAATTGCTCAGCCGAAGTCTGACCACCAAAAATACGCGGGATAACCGAGTAGGTACCGTCTTTTTGAATATTGCCATGCACCCGTTCATTAATAAAACGTGACTGAGCATCATCTTTATATTCTTCAGGCCAGCGGGCTAATAGATAGTAGTTCAGTGCCGGGCGGCACACGGCGCAACCATCGGGGGTTTTCCATTCCAGAAAGTGGCGCAGCGTCTGCATTGTTTTCAGTTCGTGTTTCCTGATGGCATCAATGACTTCATCATGGCTCCGATCGGTGCAGTCGCACATTGCTTTCTTGCTTGGTGTGGCGTCATAACCTTCACCCACCGTTGAAGCAAGAATAGCTTCTACCAGACCGGTACAGGAACCACAGGATGAGGAGGCCTTGGTATGCGCACGGACTTCTTCCAGAGTAAAAAGGCCATTTTTGCTGATGGCCTGCACAATGTCTCCTTTCGACACACCGTTACAGCCACAGATTTCTGCATCGTCCGGCAGCGCCATCACCCGGGTTTCATCACCGTGACCGGCATCGCCTAAATCATGCTGACCAAAGAGCAGGGTCTTACGGAAATCAATAATATTACTGGCATCACGCATCAGACTGAAATACCAGGTGCCATCCATGGTATCGCCATATAACACCGCCCCTTTTATCACGTTATCCCGGATAACCAGTTTTTTGTACACGCCGGTCGAAACATCCTGTAACTGCAGAACTTCATCACCTTCCTGTTCATTAAACTCACCGGCAGAAAATAGATCAATACCCGTCACTTTTAATTTAGTTGAAGTCAGCGAACCAATGTAACGCATACTGCCTACCTGAGCGAGATGGTTGGCGGCAACTTTTGCCTGTTCAAACAACGGCGCCACCAGACCATAACACTGTTTTCGGTGCTGTACACATTCGCCTACCGCATAAATGACCGGATCATAGGTCTGCATGGTATCGTTTACCACGATGCCACGTTCACAGTAAATACCAGTCGCCTGTGCCAGTTTGATATTCGGTTGAATGCCCACGGCCATCACGACAAGATCCGCCTCTATCTGTGAACCATCGACAAATTTCACTCCGCTGACATGTTTGTCACCGGTAATTTCCGCCGTTTGCGCCTCCATCATAAACTTTAGCCCGCGTGATTCCAGCGAGGTTTTTAACAATGCCGAGGCCAGTTTATCGAGCTGGCGTTCCATTAATGCATCAAGTAAATGAACGACGGTTACGTCCATACCCTGCTTTATTAAACCATTAGCCGCTTCCAGACCTAATAAACCACCACCAATAACAACTGCTCTGGAGTACTCTTTAGCGGCCTGTATCATCCTGTCGACATCGTGAATATCACGAAAACCCAGCACCCCGTCTTTTTCTGCACCGGGCACTGGAATAATAAAGGGGCTGGAACCCGTTGCAATAAGCAGACGATCATAAGTAAAAGACCGGCCACTTTCGGTCACCACGGATTTTTTTATCCGTGAAATTTCAACGGCAGGATCACCGGTAACCAGGCTTATATCATGTTCGTCATACCATTCACGACTATTTAAAATAATGTCATCAATGGTTTTTTCACCCGCCAGTACCGGGGAGAGCATAATACGGTTGTAGTTTGGGTGAGGTTCGGCACCGATTACCGTTATATCGTACTGGTCACTCCCTTTTTCTGTCGATGTATTGTGTTTGAACAGTTCTTCCAGAGTACGTATACCTGCCATCCCATTACCTATCAGAACCAGTTTTTGCTTCATTATTACTCACCACTTATTGAACCGGGTAAGCCGCTTACCCAGGGAATTGATTAAAAGTTTGTATAAGCAATACAAGTAACGTGCCAATTATTTCAACAGGGAATAACAGTAACTTAGGGGGGCTTTGAATGAGTCAGCCGTCTCTTAACACGGGAAGGATATCTATTTTGCCCCAAAAGTGTACACAGATTATCGGCTTGCACCGCTTAGGTGCAGAAAAACGGAT
>CAYXNL010000010.1:0-37052 GCA_964466455.1 uncultured Thiotrichaceae bacterium | reverse complement strand
CGTCATGCCAGTATATTCAGAGGTGCATCAGGTTAACTAAGCAATATACTCGCTACCAAAAAACAGATGCGTTATCATGTCGCATCAGTAATTATTAACCTTCAGGTGCTAAGGAACCTCTGAATAAGCCATGAATCAACATCCTGTGATTAAAAAATCCGGTTTCTGCGTTGTGAAACTTCGCCATAGCCCTGCTATTACGCACGTTCCACGGCTTGAAGCAGAATCTTTTAATCGACAATCTGTTCGACTCGGACTTAATCAGAGCTTCCCTAAATTTCATTGATTGCTTCTATAGATACCAGTAACACAACTCAGGCAGAAACCCCGTTCCTGGGGCTGGCTCCCTTTCTTCGCCGCAGCATTTCCGGCGTTGATATGCGACCGCTCGCACAGGAAATGCTGGCGCGGCTCGAACATGAGAGCGATAATGCAAACCTGTTGATGAATCTTGCCACGGTTATGCAGTGTCTTGAGCAGCCGGATGTTGCCCTGGCTATTCAGACAGAGGCATTAGCCTTACAACGTGTTTACCATCTTGCGGCTGCACAACAGCCAGCAAAATTACGGTTATTAATGGTTATGGTGCCGGGTGATCTGGCGGCCAATACACCACTCGACTGTTTGCTCGAAAATAGTGATATTGATCTGGATTTTTATTATACAACGCCGGGCGATCCATTTGCTCTGCCGGTACCGGAACACGATGCCCTGATCGTAACCATTAACGAATGTGATGAGAATCATGCCTTGCTCGATTTACTGGAAGAAGCACTCAATCATTGGCCGAAACCGGTGATTAATGCGCCGCAGAATATTCGAAACACTGACCGTAATACAGCCAGCATACTGTTACAGAATGTGCCCGGATTACTTATCCCGCCAAGCCTGCGGGTTTCGCGCCAGACATTGATGGATATCTCGACAGGTAAAATCAGCCTCTACTCACAATTTGCAGACGGTAAATTCCCCGTTATTATACGACCTCCTGATTCTTACGGTGGACATGGCCTGGACAAAGTTGAATCTGCTGAAGCTATCTCGCACTATCTGTCTAAAGTGGAAAGCACGTCATTTTTTCTGTCCCCATTCATTGATTACAGCGGTGAAGATGGGTTGTTTCGGAAATTTCGGTTAGCCCTGGTCAATGGTAAACCTTATGCCTGTCATCTGGCCGTATCCTCAAACTGGATGATCCATTACCTGAATGCGGGCATGTATGAAGACGCGGGCAAAAGAGCCGAAGAAGCTGACTTCATGGCGCACTTTGACGACTTTGTGCAATGCCATAAAACAGCGCTGAATGCTATTTATAGTCGCAGTAAGCTTGATTATTTCTGTATTGATTGCGCACAAACCCGTGACGGTGAACTGCTGATATTTGAAATTGACCATGTTATGGTTGTGCATGCGATGGATCCGGAAGACCTGTTTCCCTATAAGCAGGTTCATATGCACAAAATCCAGAATGCGTTTCGAGAGTATCTTATCCGTCTGACGAGCAATCATACAACTGACCAGTCTTCCTGATTTCGACCTGTCCGATTTCAACGGGCTGGCCCTATGCCTGCACTCAATATGCAAGATATTAATATGAAAGCGTACAAATTGATAAATCCACGTAATGGGCTGAACTTTTCCGGTGGTCCGGGTGCTTTGCCTGAGCCTGTCTTGCAACAGGCGCAACAGGCCATTTTCGAGGTGCCGGAAGTGGGTCTGTCGATACTGGGTATCAGCCATCGATCAGACTGGTTTGCAGCAGTTATTGCCGAGCTGGAAGCCAATATTCGAACCTTACTGGGTTTGTCAGAGGACTACCACGTATTATTGTTGCAGGGTGGGGCAACGCAGCAGTTTTCTATGGTGCCGATGACTTTATTGCATGGAGCAACTTCCCCGGCAGAATATCTGCACACTGGGTATTGGAGTGGCAAAGTTATTCCAGAAGCCAGACGCGAAGGCGCTATTCGTGTTTTATGGCAGGGAGAGGGCAGCGATTTCAGGCAACTTCCGGCGGACAATGAACTTTCTTTTTCAGCACAGGCCCCTTACCTTCATTACATTTCCAATGAAACCGTTGAAGGTCTTCAGTTTCATCGGGTTTTGGGCAGAGATGATGTACCCCGTATTTGTGACATGTCCTCGGACTTCCTGTCCAGGCCCTGCGAGGCGGAGCGGTTTTCACTGATCTATGCGCACGCGCAGAAAAATATTGGCCCTGCGGGCGTAACGGTTGTGCTGATTCGCGATGAATTACTCAGAGCTGCACCCAACGATCTGCCTGGATTTCTGGACTACCGTAGTCATATACAGGCGCATTCCATATACAACACACCACCTGTCTTTGCCATTTACGTTGTGTTACTGGTGTCGCGCTGGTTGATGAATGATATTGGTGGGGTGGCACGCATGGCTCAGATCAATCAGGGTAAAGCCGAGCTAATCTATAAGTTGCTAGATGAAAGTAATCATTTTTATCGGGGCCGGGCGCAGCCAGATGACCGTTCCATGATGAATGTGGCATTTAATCTTACAACGCTTGAAATGGAGCAGAAATTTCTTAATGAAGCACTGGCGGCAGGCTTCTCAGGCCTCACAGGTCATCGCTCGATTGGTGGTGTACGAGCTTCCCTTTACAATGCAGTAACACTGAATGCGGTTGAGGAACTGGCAGGCTTTATGGAAAATTTCCAGCGCAAACAGAAGCATTAATAGTACGCATAAAAAGAGGTGATAGTGGTGGTTAGCTGGAGTAAAAAAATGTCTCACACTGGCGTAGGCCATGTACCCGGTTCTGTCCCATTTCCTTACAGGCCTGTCTGACTTTCTCGGCCGCAATCAATTAATAGATATACCCTTTAATAGAAATATAGGCTGGATATTGTTGATTCCACTCAATGAACGACTAATCTACAGTGTTACAGGGGTAAAATTACCAAAAGACCATGGATCTCTTGCTCAAATATACACTACTGGTTGAACCAGACAGACAACGTTTGTCTGGGTTTGTGCTGTTTGCAGTGGAAAAGCTGGGCGGTAATACATTCACTGCTTCGATATCACTAAATAAATGTATGCACAAGTTGTATCACAAGCTCCAGTCTGATAATAATCCCGTCGATATCTGTCTGCTACTGGATAACAAATCACTTTATGTGGACACTAATACCGATCGATACCCTATCTGCGGCATTAGCAAAGCGCCTTCCACAGAAATAATCGCAACTATTTCTACCCACCTGAGCCAGCAAAGTGAACTGGCAGATCCTGAGTTACTGCGTCAGCGAAATGCGCGTATCAAAGATGATCTGGAAAAAGCCAAAGCACGTGCCGCAAAAGAAATGTATCAACTGGAGAAGAAACTTGAATCCAGGCGTATCGAACTTGAACTGGCACAGAAAAATGCTGAAACAGACGGTCTGACCGGGCTGAAAAACCGGGGTGCTTATGACGTTCATCTGCACACTGCCATCATAAGAGGCCAGCGACAGAACGAACCTCTGTGCCTGGTTATGCTGGATGTCGATAATTTCAAACAGATCAACGATAGTAATGGCCACCTCTTTGGTGATGAATATCTAAAAAAGGTAGCCCGTAGTATGCGCGAAGCAAGTCGGACAGATGTCGATCATTGTTGTAGAACTGGCGGTGATGAATTTGCCTTAATTATTTACTCCGACCTGCTTATTTCTGAACGCATCGCAAAAACAATTTTAAAAATAATGGAGAATAAAGTTAGTATAGGTATTGCACAGATGTTACCCGACGATACACCAACAACGCTTGCAGAAAGATGTGATTGCGCACTGTATGAGGCGAAAGAAAATGGTCGTGGCCAGTTTTTTTCGTCACGCATTACCTCAATTAGTCCTGAACAACGTAGCCACAAGTTGTAACCATGAAATTATTATATGAAAGTGCCGTTAGAGATGAAAGTGGCCTGTTATTATTCAAGTCAAGATTTAAAGCTGTTGGTAAACGCAAGGGACTGCGTAGTGTAACCCTTGAAAGAATGGAGTTAGTTTGTAATGAAATTGTTACTAATCAGTTAAAACACGCGAAAGGCAGTGGTATGGTGCAGCTATGGGAGAACAATGGCTTTACACCATCGCTAGATTTTTTTGCCCTGGATTATGGCCCCGGTATTGAAGATCTTGAACAGGCCAAAAAAGATGGCGCCACAACCACCGGAACCATGGGACGTGGATTAGGTGCAATCAATCGCCTGTCAAGTCACTCTTCTATCTATAGCGTTGCTCAAAACCAGCTAAACGGTGATCAGTGGCATGGTACTGCTGTCTGGGCACGTTTTAATATAAAAAAATACCGAGAAGCTGAAATTGAATATGGCGTTTATCTTCGTGCTTTGCATGATGACTTCTATAATGGTGATTATATTCATTTAAAAATAAATTCATCCAGCATGAAATGGTTACATCTCGATGGCCTTGGTCATGGTAAGCAAGCCGAAGCAGCTATTCAACCCGCACACGGTATACTCGACAGTGATGCTGAACTGGATGAGCGCATGTCTATTTTAAGTCAACGACTAAGTGGTGGACGAGGTGGCGTGGGTATTATGGGCGAACTGGATGTTAGCAATGAAAATATAGCAATTTCAGGCGTAGGAGACATGAGTATATATGTTATCAGTGATGGGAAAAGACGCCAGATACCATTATCTTTCGGCGTATTGGGGCATGACCACAGAAGTATCGAAGTAAACAATATCAATTTTCCGAAACAGGCCTTATTAATTACTGCCTCAGACGGTATTAGAACAGGCTGGAATATCAGAACGCTACCTGGCTTATGGCGATTACACCCGCAAATGGTCGCACTGGTAATGGGACAGATACTTGGCCGCAACAATGACGACAAGTCTCTGGTTGTCATCCGAAAAACGCAATAACACAGGATAATATCATGGCTAACAAAAATAATAATAAATCAACTAACGAGCTTTTAATCGAATTATTCATGACCCAGGTTGGTACCATTACTAATTCTATTGATAAGGAAGCCGGTAAAATATTTACTACCGAAAACCTGCTTGGTCTGGAGGAAATAAAAGATTACAGCCTGGAATTTCTGGAGTTACTTGTTAATGTATTGCATGCGGGTAAAAAAATTAATCGTCGTGGTGTTGAATACCGGGCGCTCAGAAGATTTTTTACAGAATTTTCGAATCAGATACAGGTACGTGGTGGTAATCTTGAAGAGTTCTTATGCTACAGTAATTTTCTACAACGGATTTTTCTGGGGGGACTGGAAGATAGCGTTGATCTGACATTTAATCAAATGCGTGATGTATTACTTCTGGTGGCATCTATTTTTAGTGACATATCAATGGATGTATTCAATACCTACCTCGAAGAAAAAGAACGTACAATTAAAGTACAGCAAGATGAAATCAAGGAGACATCAACCCCCATCACTGAAATCTGGGATGGTGTATTGACGCTGCCAATTATTGGTACGCTTGATTCTTCACGGACAGTTTTTGTTATGGAAAAACTATTATCACGCATCGAATCTGACCGCGCTCATGTCGTTGTCATGGATATTACCGGGGTCATCGCTATTGATTCACAGGTTTCACATCATTTAATCCAGATGATGCGCGCCATTACCTTGATGGGCGCACTGGCTATTTTAACTGGAATACGACCTGAAATTGCTCGTGCATTAACCAGTCTGAACATAAACCTTGGTGACGTGGTAACGCGAGCAACACTGTCCGACGGTCTCAAAGAAGCATTTCGTTACCTGGGTATAACCACAGTGAAAAAAACTGCGTTGAATAGCAAAGAATAAGGCAGGTTATCCGCATATGTTAAAAGGCATACACCTGACCTCGATTGGTGACAATAATATGTTGCTAGAACCTGGTGATGGACTGAACCCGGACACACCAGATGAATATGTGGTTGAACTTATGCAGTTAATGCAAAATGCCAATACGCGCACGCTGTTGTATGACCTGGATAATGTTCCTCTGATTGATGAAATTTATTATATATGGCTGGTCAGATTGCATCATTTATGCACACTTGCCAATATAGAATTGATCGCTACCAATATATGCCCAACGGCAGCCTTTTCCTTAGCCGCTTCTCTACAGCAACCACCACCTTTCAAATGTGCGCTAAATATAGACAGCGCAAGAGAAGGTACCGTGGTGCATTTTAAATATTAGTTTATTTTAACAGGCTTTATTTTCTCCTCCGGCAACAGCTCCTTGAGACCTCTAATCGTTGTCGGTTTGTTTTTAATTTTAATGAGTTGCTCCACACCAGAAACCCTCGCTGTGCTACGAGGTCCCAGACCAAGGCTCTTTTCTGTCGCCTTATTCATCACAATAATACTGATGCGTCGGTTAACAGGACTCCTGGGATTCTTTTTGTCGAATGGAACCGATGAACCCAGACCAATGACCTCGCCAATTTTATCCTCTGCCAGACCACTCTTTACCATTTCTCGGCGCGCTGCATTAGCACGATCTGCTGATAATTCCCAGTTGGTATAACGCACACTTTCCTGTGCATCCCCATACTCGCGATAGTAACCTTTGACAAAGTTGGTCGTATCAGTATGTCCCGAAATTGAAATACGATTAGGAACTTTGCTGATAACTCTGGTAATCGCGCTCAGAATTTTTTGCATATACGGTTCGAGGCGAGCACTTGACAGACCAAACATGGTTCTATTTTTCTTATCAACAATCTGTATACGCAGACCCTGCGGCGTCATATCCACAAGCAACTGATCCTTAAAGGGTTTCAGTGCAGGGCTTTTTTTAATGGCCGCTTTCAATGCCTGTAGCAGAGTATCGAAATTTCGCTTCTCTACCTCTTTAGATATTTTAGCCGCTTTGGCTTTAGCTTCTTTTTTATTCTCTTTTTGAGAGGAAGATTTATTTTTCCTTGTGTCAAATTTTTGCATGTCCTTCATGCCGCCCAGCTTAATCATGCTGGTACTCGCACCACCGGGACCCTGTATTGCACTTGGATTTTTAAAATAGTCGGAGAGACCCGCTTTTTGAGCCTTACTGGTCGAACCTAATAGCCACATCAATAGAAAAAAAGCCATCATCGCCGTTACAAAGTCAGCATAGGCCACTTTCCAGGCACCACCATGATGCGCATGACCGCCGCCACCTTTGGACTTCTTAATAACTATCAGTTGTTTTTTGTCGTTACCTGCCACCAGCAATACTCCCTATGTTCATTTTATCTTGAAGCCTTGATATGCTCTTCCAGCTCGAAAAAGCTGGGCCGTAAATAGGCAAAAATGGCTTTGCGGCCAAATTCAACGGCGATCTGTGGCGTGTAACCATTGAGCATCGCCATAATGCAGACTTTGGAACACTCCAGAAACTTGGCTTCATCCACCGCCTTGTATTCAATCGCCTTGGCCATGGGACCAGCAAAACCATAAGAGAGGAGAATACCGAGGAAGGTACCAACCAGAGCCGCAGCGATATGTCCGCCCAAAATTTCTGGTGGCTCGCTGATATAACCCATGGTAATGACCACACCCATAACCGCAGCAACGATACCAAAGCCGGGTAAGGCATCTGCCATCGTTTGCAGTGCCGCACTCGCTTCATTTGACTCATGTTCATGGGTATCCAGTTCTACATCCATTAGATTTTCCAGCTCAAAGGCATTCATGTTACCTCCCACCATCAGACGTAAATAGTCATTGATAAATTCCAGCACATGGTGATTTTTGAGAATTTTAGGAAAGGCCTGAAATATCTCACTCTCGACGGGTTCATCAATATCAGTTTCCAGCGCCATCAGCCCATCTTTTCGTGCTTTGCTAAACAGCTGAAACATCAGGGTCAGCAAATCGATATACATGCTCTTGTTGTAAAGTGTCGGTTTAAATAACCCCCCCACCCCCTTACCAACATCCACAATAACGGTTGTTGGATTGGCAATAATAAAAGCGCCTGCTGCACCACCGCCGATAATCAGCAACTCAAAGGGTTGCACAAGTGCCGCCAGATGGCCGTGCGACAGCACATAGCCGCCAAACACACAACCAATGGTGAGAATCAAGCCCACTATAAATTTCATAAGATATGGTATTCCTGCATGTAATCGTCAATTGTGTTTGAACAGAACTATTATCGTCTGCAAGTCATAGAATCTTAAGTAGAAATTTAAGCAAAGATGAAGTTTTATTGTGTCTTTTGTTGTGCAGAAACCCACTCGGGGAAACACGGATACGCATAAATCTACGCTAGAAATATCTAATGGGCAAAACAGGTTACCGATCTAAACGTACGGCCGCTATCGTGTCATTTTGCAATACCTCCAAAATTCATCTCTTGATATTAGTTTCAGTAGTTGTGAAAATACGGTATTATTATGGCTCGTCATCTGATTTCTTTTTTGTTTTCCAATGATTTGTCATTAATTCTCTGTAATAAAACAACCCCGTCATCAACTCTGCTTTTTTAGTTATTAACGGAACGGCTGTAAATCCATGCAGCAAGAGAATGGGGCATGGCCGGAACTCTAATCAGACGGGTGCGGAAAACCAACACCCGCAGATTACACTGCAAGTTGTGGAGAATTACCCCGAAGGAGATTTAAAATTATTATGAATCAACCACTTACATTGGTTGCAACATATTACTGAAACAGATAAAAAGGATACTTATTATCTATCCTGTTAGTAAATTATCAGCGTATTACATATTCGTTACAGAGTGAGGTTTTAATGGTCGTTTCTGATCAAATCAAATTATTTTCGCTGAATATTGCAAAGATATTCATTGTCTCCATCTTTACACTATCGCTATTTTCCTGCAGTCAATCTGAGAATACTGCAACGGCATTAAAGCAAAAGCAAAAAAAATCGGTGTCGCTATTAGAAAAAATAAAACAGCGCGGAAAATTAATTGTCCTTACGACGAACCTTCCGACCACCTATTATTATAATCGTGATAATAATCTTACCGGCCCTGAATATGATATGACACAATCGTTTGCAAAAAGTCTGCACGTCAATGTTGAATATAAAGTTTATGACTCCACAAAAGCAATATTGGAAGCCTTGCGTAATAAAGAAGGGGATATTGCTGCCGCAGGACTAACAATAACCAGTAATCGCAAAAAAGAATTTGACTTTGGCCCCGTCTATCAAAAAGTTAACGAGTATCTGGTTTGCCATCGCAGTAAAAAACGTATTAAAAATATAAAGGACTTAAATGGTCTTAAAGTTGTTGTTGCTGCCAGTAGTAGTTACATCGATTCATTAAAAGAATATCCCAATATGTCATGGAAGGCCAATAAAAACATGAACACTGAAGCCTTACTAAAACAGGTGGCAAAGAAAAAAATAGAATGCACAATAAGTGACTCAACCTTATATAATATAGAACGTCGATACCATACCGAAATTCAGAAAAAATATACTTTAGCGAAAGAAACAAAACTTGCCTGGATGGTAAATAAGCACAACAATAGTTTAATTGCTGCAATAAATAGCTGGTTTGATCAATACAAGGCTAATAATCTGTCCAGTATGCTTGAAAAATATTATGGCTACGTTGAAATATTTGATTATGTTGATACGCACAAATTTTTAGCCCGAGTAAAAACACGCCTTCCACAATATAAGAAAATTTTTATTGATGCAGCAGATAAATACAATATTGACCCTTCATTATTAGCTGCTCAAAGCTATCAGGAATCACATTGGAATAGAAAAGCAAAAAGCCCAACAGGTGTGCGTGGCATCATGATGCTGACACAGCCTGTAGCAAAATCGCTGGGAGTGACTAATCGATTGAATGCTGAACAAAACATCTATGCGGGTGCAGAATTTCAGGCAAAAATGAAGAAAATGGTGGCTAATGTAAGCGAACCAGATCAATCATGGTTAGCTTTGGCGGCCTATAATGTCGGCCGTGGACACTTTAGAGATGCACAGGCTCTGGCAAGAAAATTAAATAAAAACCCTGATCGCTGGATCGAAATGAAAGAAGTTCTGCCGTTATTGAGCCAGAAAAAATACTATAAATACCTACATTATGGTTACGCACGTGGTAACGAGCCAGTTCGCTATGTTACACGTATCCGTAATTACGATGAATTGTTACAGCAACATTTTGGCAAAGGGAAATTTGATGATGCTAAATAATTCTGAAAATTTTTTGAAGCTACTAGTGCAGAAAAAGCACACTGGATGCGGTATTAAGTTATAAACACCGCACCCGCTTATGCACTTACGTACACCTGTTAATTACATCGCCAGAAAGATCCTTTACCTGTGGGTAAAAACCGATGTACTCCATGCTGAAGACATTGAACATGCTGATAAAAATAAAGCATTTGTTTACGTACTCACAGATCGTTCGTGGGCAGATCTACTGGTTATGGAACAGGAGTGTGAACGTTTGCAGCTACCTATGCCACTGGCACATGTAACACCAACGGCATTTAAACGCTGGCACCAGGTTTATACCGTGGTACAGAAACAGCCATTAAAAGCCTGGCTACAGCAGAAAACCAAACGTTCGGCGATGCTCATCGACCTACTACATACATTAAAACTTTCACCACAACAGGACGTACAGTTTGTGCCAGTAACCATTTTCTGGGGCAGACCAGTGGCAAAACAGAAACACTGGTTGAATGTTCTGTTTGCTGACACCTGGGGAATAGCTGGACGCACAAGACGTTTTTTTACCATTTTATTTAATGGTAGAGATACACTGGTACAATTTTCAGAGATTATTTCTTTCCGCCAGCAAATAAATGCCAATTTAACAGATGAACAAATTATAGACCAGACTCAGGCTTTACTGGTAACACGATTAAATGAAATAAAAACCGCCACGCTGGGGCCGGATGTTTCCCATCGACGAACATTAATAAGAACCCTGCTGAACAAACCCGATGTTAGAACGGCAATAAGAAAGTATAGTAGTGAGAAAAAAATCACTGAATACCGTTCAGCACAACGGGCGCAGAAATATCTTACTGAAATTGTCGCTAACTGTAACTACATTACTATTCAGTTATTACAGCGTGTACTCACAACTTTCTGGAATAAATTCTATTGTGGTATTGATGTTTTCCACAGTAAAAAGCTTCACCACATTGCACGCACACATGAACTGATCTATGTTCCCAGTCACCGCAGCCATATTGATTATTTGTTATTGTCTTATATCGTACATTCTGAGGGCCTGGCTATCCCCTATATTGCTGCCGGTAAAAATCTTAATATGCCTTTTATCGGTCCTATACTGCGTAAAGGTGGTGCTTTTTTTATTCGTCGCACTTTCAAAGGTAACCCACTTTATTCCACCGTTATGTTTGAATATCTTGCCTCGCTGGTATCAACAGGTATGCCAGTGGAATATTTTATTGAAGGTGGGCGTAGCCGCACCGGGCGATTATTGAAACCAAAACCCGGAATGCTGGCAATGACTATTCGTGCTTTTTTAAAATACCATCAGCGGCCAGTCGCCTTTATTCCTGTTTCTATTGGTTATGAAAAGATGATTGAAGGCCGGGCCTACCTGGCTGAATTAAAAGGAGATGATAAAAAATCTGAAAATCTGCTGGATTCAATAAAATCTTTTTTCAATATACATGGCAACTACGGGCGAGTATCAACCAGTTTTGGTGATCCGGTTTACCTTAATGAGATGCTTGATCGTACCAACCCTGGCTGGAAAACCTGTAAATTTGATGATAATAACCGACCCGACTGGTTAGCTACCGTGGTAAAGACAACGGCTGAAAATATTATGCGTAATATCAATCAGGCCAGCCATGTAAATGCGGTTAATCTTATCTCAACTGCTTTGCTGGCGACAGGTAATCAGGCAATAGATGAAGGCGAGTTGCTACAGACTCTTGATGTCTATATTGAGCTGATCCGAAGCATGGCGATTTCCGACAATATTACAATCACCTCCATCAGCACCGTGGAACAAATTAAACGTGCGGAGGAATTAAAACTGGTTAAGCGTCACCAGCATGAAATGGGGGATTTTATCTATCTGGACAGGCCAATGGCCATACTACTGACCTACTACCGTAACAACATCATTCATTTGCTGACGATGCCATCATTAATTGCCTGCTGCTTTACCAATACTGCTACCATTAGGCGTGAGAAAATAATTCATTTTATATCTATTGCCTATCCGTTTCTCAGAGCCGAATTGTATCTGCCATGGGCACAGGAGGAAATAGAAAATATTATTGATTTAACTTTAAATCAACTGAGTAATATGGGTCTGCTAATTAAGGGGGAGGAAATAGATAGTTATTCCCGACCCAAAGTCAACTCAGGTGAAATGGTACAGTTGCAGCATCTTTGCAGGATTATTTCACCTGTACTGGAACTATATTATATTATTTTTGCCTTACTTGCCTTTCGTAACAAGGCATCCATTACACGAAATCATCTTGAGCACCTGTGCCACCTTATGGCCCAGCGTATATCTCTTATCCATGAAATCAACTCACCAGATTTTTTTGATAAAAAGCTGATTGCTAATTTTATTGATAGCCTGATTGATTTTGACTATGCCACCGTAGATAACAATAACACGTTAACCATCCGTTCTCATGCAATTGAAAAAGGCAGACAGGCACGTCATTTACTCGACCGCGCTATACAGTATAATATATTTCAGATGCTGCGAACCTGTACTAAAAATGAAACTTTTCCAGAAGAATAAACTACTGTTGTATCTTAAAAACTTTCCTGCATACTGACATCAACGGATATTAAAATAAATTTTTTATTTTGTTACCTTCTTCTTTTTGTCAGAGCTTCCTTAAGTTGGCATACGCCATCACCAGCCATTTACTGCCAGCCTTTTCAAAGTTAACTTCTACTCTTGCATGGCTACCACTTCCTTCAAGGTTGGTAACCATACCATCACCAAATTTTGTATGATTTACGCGCTGACCAACGCACAGACCATTAATACTTTCTGCCTGACTTTTATATGTTTTGGCATACGACGAAGCACGCGATGTTCTTGATACGCTCGGTTTTTTCCGTAACTCCTGAATAAGATGTTGCGGGATCTCACTGGTAAAGCGCGATGGTGCCGGGTATAAATCCTGCCCGTACAGACGCCGGTGTTCCGCACAGCATAATACCAGTTGCTGCCGCGCTCGAGTAATGCCGACGTAACAAAGCCGCCTTTCTTCTTCGAGTTTGCCTTCTTCTTCCAGTGAACGTTGTGATGGAAACAGACCTTCCTCCATGCCCACCATAAATACCAGCGGAAACTCCAGCCCTTTAGCGCTGTGCAAAGTCATTAACTGTACACAATCATCCCATTGTGAGGCCTGACCTTCACCCGCCTCTAATGCGGCATGAGAAAGAAAAGCAGTAAGCATTTTCATCTCACCCATTTCACTACGGTCAAAATCAAAACCTCTGGCAGCAGTAATCAGTTCCTCAATATTTTCTACTCTTGCTCTGGCTTTTTCCGTTTTTTCTTTTTCATAAAATTCAATCAAGCCAATATTATGAACCACATCATCAACCTGCTCATGCAAAGGCAAATCCTGTGTTTCCTGTTTCATTTTTTCAATCAGCTTCAGAAAACCGGTAAGTGAATTGGCGGCTCGGGTCGGCAGGGCTTTATTATTAATAATTTTTTTTGCAGCCTGCCACAATGGTAAGTTATTTTCTCTGGCAATATCACGAATTTTTTCAACGCTACGTTCACCTATACCACGTGTCGGCGTATTCACTACACGTTCAAATGAAGCATCATCATTCGGGTTATCCATTAATCGCAAATAGGCCAGCGTATTTTTAATTTCAGCCCGTTCAAAAAATCGCATACCGCCATAGACCCGATAAGGCATGCCTTCGTTAACAAACTGCTCTTCAAAAGTACGTGACTGGGCATTGGAGCGATATAAAATTGCCACCTCACTACGCGCATGTCCCTGCTCAATATATAGTTTAATTTTTTCGAGTACGAAATGTGCTTCATCCCTTTCATCAAACGCATGATAAAAAACAACAGGATTGCCATCAGCCCCGCTGGTCCAGAGTTTTTTTCCCATGCGATCATTATTATGGTCGATCAAAGCATTGGCCGCAGACAGAATAGTGCTGGTGGAGCGGTAGTTCTGTTCCAGGCGGATAATTTCGACAGCAGAAAAATGACGCTGAAATAACTGAATGTTTTCAACCCGCGCACCGCGCCAGCCGTAAATAGCCTGATCGTCATCGCCGACAATAAAAACCTTATTTTCGGTGCCAGCTAGCAAACGGATCAGGGCATACTGAATAGTATTGGTGTCCTGAAATTCATCAACCAGAATATGCTGAAAACGTTTCTGGTAATGCTGTTGCAGGGAATCATTATCTCGAATCAGTTCCAGTGTACGCAATAATAGTTCGGCGAAATCTATCACGCCTGCGCGTTCACAGGCCTGTTCATAGGCGGTATAAATACGTACCATCTGTACATAAACGGGATTGTTCGAGGTATCAATATGCGGGGGACGTTTTCCCTCATCCTTACGTGCATTAATAAAGGCCTGTGCCTGTTTCGGTGGCCATCTGGCTTCGTCCAGTTCCAGACCTTTCAACACACGACGAACCAGCCGGTACTGATCATCGCTATCGAGTATCTGAAAAGTTTGTGGCAGTTTTGCTTCCCGCCAGTGCTGGCGCAACAGACGATGGGCAAGGCCGTGAAAGGTACCCACCCACATTCCCGCTACTGGCAGGCGCTGAAGTTTTTCAACCCGCTGGCGCATTTCTGCCGCCGCTTTATTGGTAAAGGTAACAGCGAAGATATTAAAAGGCGAAATCCCTTCTACCTGATTCAGCCAGGCAATTCGATGTACCAGCACCCTGGTTTTACCACTACCTGCACCAGCCAGCACCAGCAGATGCCCCGAATCGGCTGTAACCGCACGACGCTGTGCATCATTGAGATCATTAAGAATAGATGAAACATCGGCATTTTGTGCCGACTGGGAAATTGTATCAATTATTTCTGGCATGGCTCATTCTACTGTGAGAAGCGGTTGATGAACAACCCTGAACCATATCCAGTATCAGGGACTCTCTAATCCTGTAATGCAAAAAGCAGGAACCCAATGCCGGAAGTAGCGCTTATCCAGGTTACCATCGGTATCCCCAGTAATAAAAAATAGCTGACGGGGTTTATTGAAAGGGTAATGGCAGCAGTAACCAGTAATGCGCCACCTGTTATTGAAAGAACCGTCCGCCGGGTGCCGCGCTTTAGTTGCTTATTAATCTCGGTTATTACCTGCAACTGTTTTTCCTGCTCTTTTCCCTCAGACAACCTTTTCAGAGCGGCATAAAACAGATTTGGCATTTCCGGCAACTTTTCGACCAGATAGGGCAGATCTTCCTTAAGATTATGCAGCATGGCGCGCGCGCCAACCTGTTCCTCCATCCAGTGTTCCAGAAATGGCTTGGCTGTTTTCCATAAATCAAGCTCAGGATACAATTGTCGACCCAGACCTTCGATATTTAATAATGTTTTCTGTAACAGCACCAGTTGTGGCTGCACTTCCATATTAAACCGACGCGCAGTCTGAAACAGGCGCAGTAACAACTGGCCAAAGGAAATTTCTTTTAATGGTCGCTCAAAAATAGGTTCACAGACACTGCGAATTGCTGATTCAAATTCATCCACCCGGGTATGCGATGGCACCCAGCCAGATTCAACATGCAACTTGGCGACCTTATTGTAATCACGCTGAAAAAAAGCCAGAAAATTTTCTGCCAGATAACGTTTATCGACCTGACTGAGTGTGCCGATAATGCCAAAATCTACAGCGATATATTTTGGAAATTCCGGGTCATCAATGTCTACAAAAATATTGCCGGGGTGCATATCCGCATGGAAAAAATTATGCTCGAATACCTGGGTGAAAAATATTTTTACCCCCAGCGCAGCAAGACGTTCCATATTAGTATGCTTTTTTTCAAGTTCGGCAATATTACGAATAGGTATGCCATAAATACGCTCCATCACCAGAACATTTTTATGCACATAATCCCAGTATATTTCCGGTATATATAATTCACTGGAGCCGGTAAAATTACGCCGCAACTGACTTGCATTCGCCGCTTCGCGCATCAGATCCAGTTCATCAAGAATGGTTTTTTCATATTCTGCAACTACTTCGACCGGTCGCAGGCGTCTTAGCTGAGAGGAATATTTTGCTGCCAGCTCGGCAATAATATACAGCAGTGAAAGGTCACGTTTAATAGTAGTGAGAACATTCGGGCGTAATACTTTTACCACAATATCCTCACCTGTGTTTAATATCCCGGCGTGAACCTGAGCAACAGAAGCCGAGGCTAGTGGCTTAAGTTCAAACTTGGCAAACAGCTCACCCACTGGCAGCTTAAAGGCTTTTTCAATAATGGCTTTTGCCTGTTCACCGGGAAAAGGGGGTACATCGTCCTGCAAACGTTCAAGCTCAGTGGCAATATCATCTGCCAGTAAATCGCGCCGGGTAGATAACATTTGCCCGAACTTAATAAAGATTGGCCCCAGATCTTCCAGTGCCTCTCGCACACGTACTGCACGGGGTTTGCGTTCGCCTCGTACCCAGTTCCATGGAAACAGATAGATGATAAAACGAAACGGGCGAAACAGATGGGTAGTAAAAACAATATCATCCAGACCATGGCGCATTAATACATAGTTAATACGCAACATTCGGACAAATTGACTGGGATTCAGCATTACCATTATTGATTCTTTTCCTGTAACGTCATCGTTAGTCTGTATTCAAACCGGTCGATATCATCGCGTAAGCGATCAACCTGTTGAGTAAAATTTTCCACTTCTGCCTCACCGACCATATCCCGACTTTCCTCCTGTAGATATTCGCTCAGGCTCAAACCAAATGCCGCTGCACTTTTTCTGCACCATTGATTAAACTGGTTGAATCCGTTTTCTATTTCCTGGGTAGCGCTATCACCGACTATTTCAGCCAGCGGCTGTTGCCAGTCAATTTCCATTTCACGAAACAGGGATTTAAAGGCGTTACCCAGACGGGTATCACCACTTATTTCAACTTCACCTTTTAATAACAGACCAGTGACATCAGGCTTCATTAACATTTTTATTATGGCAAGTGGCGTTCCCCGAATACAGACATCTGCCTCGCCATCGTATTTTGTTAGTACATTGATATGCGCGTTTTCAGGCAATAAATACAGCTGCTTTTCAACACCAGTAAAATAAAGACAAATGACCTTGCCGGAAAATATAGCCAGTTTTTCTGGCAGTTCGGGGTCCAGTGATAGCGCTTTATTAAAAGCGGTATTAATGGCGGTATGAAATGAATGTTCCAGCATTTTATTTTTATATCTGCGGATTCATTCTGTTATAACTTAAAGCCTTTATGCAGGGCAACAATACCACCCGTCATATTATGATAGGTACAACGTTCAAAGCCCGCATCACACATCATTGATTTTAATGTTGCCTGATCCGGGTGCATACGAATCGATTCAGCAAGATAACGATAGCTGTCTTCATCATTGGCAATTAACTTGCCCATTTTTGGCAGAATATTAAACGAGTAAAAATCGTACAGTTTATTTAGGCCGGGCAATACCGGTCTGGAAAATTCCAGAATCAGTAACCGACCACCGGGTTTGAGCACTCGATACATGGAGGCCAGTGCTTTGTCCTGATGGGTTACATTACGCAGACCAAAGGCAATGGTTATACAGTTAAAACTGTTATCTTCAAACGGCAGGTCTTCGGCATTAGCTTCAACAAATTTAATATTGCCACCATAGCCTTTATCCAGCAACCGTTTACGCCCTTCTGCCAGCATCGCCGGATTAATATCTGAAATAATTACTTCCCCATCCGGCCCAACCTGTTTAGACATTTCCATAGTCAGGTCACCGGTTCCCCCGGCAACATCCAGGGCGCGATCGCCGGGTTTTAAACCGGTATGCTGCATGGTAATTTTTTTCCAGATACGATGAATACCAAACGACATAACATCATTCATGATATCGTATTTACTCGCAACCGAATCAAACACTCCTGCTACCATTGATTCTTTTTCATTTTCATCAACGGTTTTATAACCGAAGTGTGTTGTATTTTTTGTCATCTCTATTTTTCCGTGAACAAATGAAAATAGTTAACCTGAAGTCAAGTAATATAAAAAACTTTATGCTGCGAAGAATGCAAAGCAGAAAATTACGCAATAAAAAACTTAAATCATGGAAAAGAAATATTGTCAGTATTTATTTTCTATCAGGATGAGCCATTATAAATATTAATGTATAAATATTAATTCACAATACCTGTGTGCCTGTTAAATTTTTTTCGATCTTTGTAACCGGTCACTAATCTATTTTTCTTCGCTCATGCCCGGCAGCTTTTAATCTGTCCAGATAATCCTGCCATTTTTCTTCATATTTTGAACCAAGTTCGTACAGGTATTCCCAGGTATAGATACCGGTATCGTGTTTATCATCAAAGAAAAACTTCAGTGCATAATTACCCTGTGGTTCTATCGATTCAATAGTAACTTCTTCCTTGTTTAATTGCAGAATTTCCTGACCGGGGCCATGTCCGGTAACTTCCGCAGAAGGGGAATACACCCGCAGATACTCACAGGGCAGTGTAAAGATCTGGCCGTCATCATATTTAATTTCCAGCACTCTACTTTTCTGGTGCAGTTTGATATCACTTGGTTTTTGCATAATTCTCTCAATCTATTTTATAAAATATAACGGCTTAAATCTTCATCTTCGATTAATGCACCGAGACTGTTATTGACATAATCAGCATCAATAATAATTTTTTCACCCCGCCGATCCGGTGCATCGTAGGAAATCTCTTCCAGAAGATGTTCCATCACGGTATGCAGCCGTCTGGCGCCGATATTTTCTGCGCTTTCATTCACTTCATAAGCAGAATGCGCGATACGTTTGATGGCATCCTCGGTAAATTCCAGACTGACCTGTTCGGTTTCCATCAGCGCCTTATATTGTACGGTTAAGGCAGCATCCGGTTCGGTGAGAATACGCTCAAAATCTTCCGCCGTCAGCGCCGAAAGTTCAACACGGATCGGTAATCGCCCCTGCAGTTCCGGTATAAGATCGGAAGGTTTGGTTAAATGAAAAGAACCAGAAGCGATAAACAGGATATGATCGGTTTTTACCATGCCATATTTGGTTGTAACCGTACACCCTTCCACCAGTGGTAGCAGATCGCGCTGTACACCTTCACGTGACACCTCTCCGCCGCTACCGCTATCAGCCCGTTTGGTCACTTTGTCTATTTCATCAATAAAAACAATGCCATTTTGTTCCGCATTTTCTACCGCCCTTGACTTGATTTCATCATCCTTGACCAACTTGCCCGCCTCTTCATGCAATAGCACTTTCCTGGCTTTATCAATGCGTATTTTACTGGTCTTTTTCCGGTCACTGGCCATATTCTGAAACATGCCCTGAAGCTGGGAGGTCATTTCCTCCATACCCGGTGGAGCCATTATCTCCACCCCCATCGGCGCCACCGATAGCTCAACTTCAATTTCTCGGTCATCCAGCTCACCAGCGCGTAATTTGTCACGAAATTTCTCCCGTGTACCGCTATCGTTATTCTCTTCCGGCTCGCCAAAACGGTTACGTGCTGGCGGTAACAGAGCATCAAGGATACGTTCCTCTACTGCCGCTTCAGCAAGATGGCTAACTTTTTCCATCTCCTGCTCACGTGTCGTTTTTACCGATGCCTCAACAAGATCGCGTATAATCGAATCAACCTCACGACCAACATAACCAACTTCGGTGAATTTTGTTGCCTCAACCTTTACAAATGGAGCGTTGGCCAGGTGTGCCAAACGCCGGGCAATTTCTGTTTTACCCACACCGGTCGGGCCGATCATCAGGATATTTTTCGGGGTGATCTCATTACGCAGGATTTCCTCAACCTGCATCCGCCGCCAACGGTTACGCAGTGCAATAGCCACTGCTCGTTTGGCATTTTGCTGCCCGATAATATGTTTATCGAGTTCCTGTACAATTTCTTTGGGGGTCATTTCAGACATTAACAATTAAACCTTCTATAACTAACTTGTTTGAATTTCTTCGATTGTGCGATTCTGGTTGGTATAAATACAGATATCACCCGCAATAACCAGGCTTTTCTCAACAATCTCACGTGCTTCCATGCTGGTGTTATCAAATAATGCCCGCGCAGCAGACTGCGCATACGGGCCACCGGAACCGATTGCAATCAGGTCATCCGGGGTATCAATAACATCGCCCGTACCGGATATTAATAACGAATTTTCTGTATCCGCTACGATCAGCATTGCCTCAAGCTTACGCAGCATTCTATCGGTACGCCAGTCTTTCGCCAGCTCTACCGCCGCTCGACGTAACTGACCATTATGGCGCTCCAACATGGCTTCAAATCGTTCCAGCAGGGTAAACGCATCGGCTGTTGCACCAGCAAAACCAGCAATTACACTGTCATTATAAATTTTTCGCACTTTGGTCGCATTGCTCTTCATTACGGTATTACCCAAGGTAACCTGACCATCGCCACCGACAACAACCTTACCATTGCGCCGCACCGTTAAAATGGTTGTTCCATGAAACGTTTGCAAAATCACTCTCCAGCTTTTCTTTACTATAAACCGGTGATTTTACACTATGCGGAACGAAGAGGCATATCTCGATGAGGACAGGAAGCGGGGTTTAAGGCTGTGGTCGTTCAAATGTCCATTGTCTATCATCCGACAGGGCGCTATTAAATTTATAACCTCCAAGCTTAAATTTCTTTATATCCTGTGGATTTTCAATCCGGTTGCGAATAATATAATCAGCCATCATGCCACGCGCACGTTTGGCAAAAATAGCCACGATACGTGTCTTGCCTGCTTTCGTTTCCTTAAAGTTGATATCAAGCAATTCCCCCTCCAGTAATGCGGGCTTTACCGATTTGAAATACTCCTTTGAGGCCAGATTAACCAGTACCGGCACCTGCTGTTTTTTCAGTTCCCTGTTCAAATTTTCGGTAATACGCTTACCCCAAAACTGGTATAGATTATCGCCGCGAGGATTAGACAGTTTTGTTTTCATTTCCAGCCGATAGGGCTGAATTAAATCCAGCGGGCGCAAATAACCATATAACCCGGACAGTATCCGCAGGTGGTTCTGGGCAAAACTGAAGTCATCCTCGGTAAAACGGTTTAAATCAATAGCACTGTAAACATCACCTTTAAATGCAAAAATTGCCTGCCTGGAATTTTTTGTGGTAAAGGGTGTAGTGAACCGCTTAAACCGGTCGGCATTTAATTTTGCGATCTTCTCACTAACCGACATCAGTAATTTTATATCTGCTACCGACAACGTCTTCAACTCTTTTGCCAAAATTTCCGACTCCTTCAAATCCCGTAGCTTACTGTATTTTTTAGTTAATGGTGGCTCGGAAAAATCCTGACCTTTTGAAGGCGAAAGGGTAATAATCATAGTAGTCATGCATTAAGGGTTGATCAGCACCCATTATAACCGGAACAGGAAGCATGTCTTCTTACTGTCCGCTGAATGGTTTTCAGACAGGAACTTTATTCATGGGCACCTCTATTAATTGCCCTGGTTCGATATGCCTGTTTCTGCCTTAATACCCCGTCCGCCTGCGGCGGGGTAGTTTATTTTAACGTCTGTCTGAGGAACCCGCTAGCGGTAAAACCATCGGCTCCGACTAGTCTTCCCGTTATAAGCCAATTAGCGTAAAATGCGCAACCTTTTTGCTGCACCATTCCCCGAGACACCCTATGTTTGAACTCCACACCGCGCCTACGCGCAACATCAAAAATGATGTATTGTCCGGCCTCACCGTCGCCCTGGCACTGGTACCCGAGGCGGTGGCCTTCTCTTTTGTGGCCGGAGTGGACCCACTGGTGGGGCTGTACGCAGCCTTTATGGTAGGGCTGATAACCGCATCCATCGGTGGTCGGCCGGGGATGATCTCCGGTGCTACCGGCGCGCTTGCAGTGGTGATGGTAGCACTGGTAGCCAAACACGGCATCGAATACCTGTTCGCCACAGTAGTGTTGATGGGCATTATCCAGATTAGCTTTGGTCTGTTGCACCTCGGCAAGTTTATCCGCATGGTGCCACATCCGGCAATGCTGGGTTTCGTCAACGGTCTGGCCATCGTGATTTTTCTCGCGCAGATGAAAAACTTTCAGATAGCCGATGCGGAAGGTGCCCTGCAATGGATGAGCGGCAGCGCCCTGTGGATCATGCTGAGCCTGGTGGCGTTGACCATGATCATCATCCGCTACCTGCCCCGGCTCACCACCGCCGTACCTTCATCGCTGGCAGCCATCGTGGTGGTAAGCCTGCTGGTGATGGGCGCGGGACTGGACACCAAAACCGTGGGCGATATCGCCTCTATTGCCGGCAGCCTGCCTGAATTTCATATTCCCATGGTGCCGTTTTCACTGGAGACACTACGAATCATCCTGCCCTACGCGGTGGTTCTTGCTGCCATCGGACTCATTGAATCACTGCTGACATTGACTCTGATCGACGAGCTTACTGACACTCGCGGCCGTGGTAACCGGGAGTGTGTTGCCCAGGGTGCCGCCAACGTGGTCACTGGTTTTTTTGGTGGCATGGGCGGCTGCGCAATGATTGGCCAGAGCATGATCAACGTGAACTCCGGTGGCCGTGGACGACTTTCCGGCATCACCGCCGCGCTGGCACTGCTGGCCTTCATCCTGTTTGCCTCCGGGTTGATCGAGGATATCCCGCTGGCAGCACTGGTGGGCGTGATGTTCACCGTGGTGATCGGCACCTTTGAATGGTCCAGCTTCCGCATTCTGAAAAAGATCCCCCGCTCCGATGCCTTTGTGCTAATTCTCGTGTCCGGCGTTACCGTGGCCACCGACCTGGCTATTGCCGTGGTGGTAGGGGTTATTGTTTCGGCGCTGGTCTTTGCCTGGAAACATGCCAAACACATCAACGTCAAAACTACCATCAACAATATGGGTGGCAAGGTCTACGAACTGGAAGGCCCGCTGTTTTTTGCCTCGGTGAAAAACTTCGGGGATTTGTTCGACGTACGCAACGACCCCGACGATGTGGTGCTGGAGTTCCGCAACGCCCGCGTTGCCGACCACTCCGCTATCGAAGCCATTGACACCCTTGCCGAACGCTACCTCAAGGCCGGCAAGCGCCTGCATCTACGTCACCTCAGCCCGGAATGCACCAAATTGCTGGAAAGGGCTGGCGACCTGGTGGAGGTCAACGTAATCGAAGACCCTAAATACTTCGTCGCCGACGACCAGTTAGACTGACATTCTGACATCTATGGGTCAGACCAATATGGAACAATTGAAAAATAATATAGCTTCGATCTCGGTTAAACTGCCTACAGACGTTTATGGCGAAATAGATAAAATCAGGCGTGAATTTCCGATGCTATATTAATTATCATATCTGAATCCGCCGCCCCGAATCAACCGCTCCGAATCAGCAGATCTGCCGTAAAAGACCGTGTTTAATGGGTGAATAGTTGGTAATATTCACCCTGTTATTCAGACGCCCTTAAATAAAAACGGAAATGCTAACGTGATTATCAAACCAAAAACACGCGGCTTTATTTGTACAACCGCTCATCCCACTGGTTGTGAAGCCAATATTAAAGAACAAATAGCGCGCGTAAAAGCCGATGGTGCCGTCGTTAACGGCCCACAGAAAGTTTTAGTGATTGGTGCGTCAACCGGTTATGGTCTGGCATCGCGAATTACCGCTGCTTTTGGTTCGGGTGCAGCAACACTAGGCGTGTTTCTGGAAAAATCGGCAACAGAAAAAAAGCCCGGCTCTGCAGGCTGGTATAACTCTGGTGCTTTCGAAAAAGCGGCACATACAGCAGGACTTTATGCAAAAAGTATTAATGGTGACGCTTTCTCAAATACAATGCGCGATAAAACTATCGAAATAATTAAGGAAGATCTGGGGCAGGTTGATCTGGTGGTTTACTCACTGGCTTCGCCTGTACGCAAATTACCAGACACCGGGGAAACTATTCGCTCAGTCTTAAAACCCATTGGTAATACCTACAAAGCCACCGCCGTTGATACCAGCAAAGACCGCCTTATTGATGTCGAAATTGAACCGGCAACCGAGGCAGAAATACAAAACACTATTACCGTAATGGGTGGCGAAGACTGGGAATTATGGATGCGCGCACTGAAACAGGCAGGTGTCCTGGCAAATGGGGTTAAAACCGTTTCATACAGTTACATCGGCACCAATATTACCTGGCCAATTTACTGGCACGGCGCATTGGGCAGGGCCAAAGAAGATATGGATCGAGCCGCCGCTTCAATCCGCAATTCACTTACCGACATCAACGGTGCAGCAAATATTGCCGTACTGAAAAGCGTGGTCACCCAGGCATCCGCCGCCATACCGGTCATGCCTTTATATATCGCCATCGGCTTTAAGGTAATGAAGGAGCTTGGCATTCACGAAGGCTGCATTGAACAAATAAACCGTATGTTCCGCACCCAGTTATATAAAGAGGGTAACGTAGAACTGGATGAATCCAGCCGGATACGTATGGATGACTGGGAACTACGCGACGACGTGCAGGATAAAGTCAGGGAGCTCTGGCCGCAGGTGACCAGTGAAAATATTTTTAAAATGACCGATTATCGGGGTTACAAAGATGAATTTTTGAAGCTATTTGGTTTTGGTGTTGAAGGCGTTGATTATGACGTGGATGTCAATACAATGATCGAGTTCGAGCCTGTGATGGTTTAAATACCATGAGCCCGTTGCCATAATTTCAAATCTGCTTATTACCCTTAGCCAGAAAGCCCTCTGCATACTAACCGGATGGATGAAAAGGATACCTGGTGCTCAAAAGACCGTCAGCCGCAGGGAGGCGGGTGTCGGGCTTACATGGAGGTATTTACAGCGTGTCTTGAACACCAGGTATCCTTTTTATCTGTTTCAGTAATAAGTCGGGGGAAATAAACCGATGTTCAGAGGATTCATCGTTACCGATTACCAAAATTCAACATGCTTTTCATTGCCTGCTGTAGATCAGCCGGATAAATCAGCGTTTTACTGTTGTCAGACCCGGCAAGTTTACTCAATGATTCAATGTATTTTTCACCCAGCAGATACATCACCGGTAATTCATCACTAATTGTGTCAGTGACTTTCTGAATGGCGCTGGCCGAGGCCTCCGCGAGCAGAACGGTTGCTTCGGCATCTTTACGTGATGCCTCCAGATTCCCTTCAGCCTTTAGAACAGTAGCCTGCTTCTGCCCCTCAGCGTTGGTTACAGCAGCGCGACGTTGACGTTCGGCTGCAGCCTGTTCCTCCATCGCACTCTGCATGGTTGAAGATGGGTTAATATCCTGTATTTCCACCGTTTTCAGTACCACGCCCCAGTCGCTGATATCATCAGAGATGGATGATTTTAATTTGGATTTAATTAAATCACGGGATGAAAGTGCATCATCAAGTGACATTTCACCCAATATAGAACGTAGTGATGTCTGTACCAGCGTACATAGCGCTAATTCATAGTCTTCAACACCATAGACGGCCCTTTGTGGATCTACTATATTAATATACGCCACCGCATTGGTCACTATCACCGCATTATCCTTTGTTATCACTTCCTGTGAAGGAATGTTCAGCACGATATCTTTGGTAACAACTCTATAGGCGATGGTATCAATATAGGGCAGAATAATATTCAATCCTGGATTTAATGTTTTATGGTATTTACCAAGTCGCTGGACGACATATTTCTTGCCCTGAGGCACAATGCTCACGCCCATAGCCATGGTGATAAAAACGACAGCGAGCAGGGTTAATACGATGTATAAGGTTGCCATAATAGCTTTCCTGTTTTAAATAGTTAGTTAGTGAAGCAATGTAATACTAAGAAGAACGGCAGTCTGTTTGACACGGACCTGGCCAGAGGTTCCTTAGACTTTTCTGGTCAGTAGTTTATTGCCAAGCACATCGGTGACTTTGACACGATCACCCGGTATCACGACATCATGACAAATTATCGCCCATTGCTCGCTGCCCAGAACCGGCACCGAGAATTTAACCTTCCCGTTACCTGACTCACCATCGAATAAAACCACCGTTGCCTGCTGACCGATCAGACTTTCCATCGCCATTCCAGCCAGGCTACGGGTTTTAATTACAGGGGAAATAAACTTAAACCAGAGAACCAGACAGACAAGCGACAACAGCATCCATAAAATAAGCTGGGCATTAAAGCTAATGGGTATGAACAGCAAGGTGATACCAACCACTACTGCACTCACCCCTATCCACAGAAAAATAAAACTGGTGAGGAAAATTTCTGAGAGCACAAACAACAAACCGGCGACAATCCAGTGCCAGTATTCTACATGCACGTTTAACCATTCAATCGCTGTCATTGTCTCATCATGTTCTATTTTATGTGCCAATAAGGAACACAGGTTTTGACTACATTGTGCAGCATCATACACTAAAAAGTGCCGGTAGCATCAAACGTGTTACATCTCTTTTGAGTGATACACCGCATATTCCGTTATACTTCAGGCGAACATTTCGGGCAAGGCTTTATCTATACACCTTCCAGAGGCACTATGAAGAAACTAAAAGATGAAAAATCACTGGTTAAAAAGGCAATTACCCTGGGGGTTGCTTACGGTGAAGAACGCGGTGTTGTAGAGTTCGAGGCAACCGATTCAGCCAATGAAAAACTTGAATATATTTACCGGCTTCTGGTCCATGACAAGTTAATAACGCCCGTGCCTGAAGAACAGATTTCACAGAAAACAATCCGGCATAAATTAGCCCTGTGGGCAGAAAAACAATAAACTGGTATAAATTCCAGGTGATTTCTTTCGTGTTACTTCTTTCGTGCGCGCGGGTGCGCGCTGTCGTACACTCCGGCGAGATGCTGAAAATCAAGATGGGTATAAATTTGGGTAGTGCTTAAATTCGCATGACCGAGTAGTTCCTGTACCGCACGCAAATCGCCGGAGGATTCCAGTATATGCGAGGCAAATGAATGGCGTAACATATGCGGGTAAATATCACTGGTCAGGCCCTGTTTCTGCGCCCATAATTTAAGACGTTGCTGTACACTGCGATGGCTGATGCGCCTGCCACGCTGGCTAATAAAAACGGCAGCCTTATCCGCTTTTGTTATTAAAGCACGTTGCGGCAAGTACACATCTAATGCCTGCCGGGCTTTATTTCCAAACGGTACCTGGCGTTGTTTCTGTCCTTTACCGGTTACCCGCACGAATTGCTGCTGCCAGTCAATATCGGCCAGGTCCAGCGTGGTTAATTCTGCCAGACGTAAACCGCAGGCATACAATAATTCCATTATTGCCTTATCCCGACTACTGAGAAAACTGTCTGCATTTACATTTAATAGCTGATTCAGCTGGTCTACATGTAAGGTATTCGGTAACCGCCTGGTCGCTTTAGGTGCAGGAATACCCACGGCAGGGTTGTTCTTCGCCAGATCATGGCGACATAAAAAAGCATATAAGGAACGTATCGCCGATAATAATCGTTGCAGGCTGCGCCCAGATAAACCCCGCCGATGCAGGCGGGCAACACCGGCACGCACCTGTTGCTGAGTAATATCATCCCAGTGAATATCGTGGCTATTTTTAATTTCCAGGGCGGACAAAAAACGATTAATGTCACGTTGATAAGCATGCAGAGTATGCGGGGAATAACGCCGCTCGGATTGCAGGTAGGTATAAAACCGATTCAGGTCTTTGTTTGCTGAACAGGATGTTGAATGGGGCAATGTAACCATCGTCTGTTATTGCTACCGATTATTATCTTCCAGATGCACCGCCAGTGCCGCACTGACCAGCTCGCCCATCTGCGCCAGAAAATGAGTACCCATCGTAGCCTGAAACCGGCCAGGCTGATTACTGCCTAGACCAATCAACCCCAGATCGGCACCTGCATACAGAGGAATAATCGCAGCTGATTCAATTTTTTCTGCATCGTTGCCAAATAAAAACCTTTTCTGCTCATCCGTACCGCGACCACAAACCGGATTTTTATGTTCTCGCATGGTTTTAAAAATATTAAGCCCCTCCGCATCCATCGCAAGAAACAAACCGGGGTTATTCTGTAACCGTTCCTGGTTATCTGTAAGCAAATGAACAACCGCATAATCGGCTTTTAATTCATTGCTCAGCTCATCAAGGACGATACTGATAACATCATCAAGATCGTGGGCGCCAAGAAGATTAACCGCAATACGATGCCGACTTTGCGCGAGCCGTTCATTATCTCTGGCAATATCCATTAAATCACACAACCGGGCATCAAGCTGGCGATTTTTCTGGCGCAGAACCGTAACCTGACGTTCGATAAGAGAAACTGCTGCGCCACTTTTATGTGGTACTTCCAGTTCCACCAGCAATTCAGGATGGCGCTGCAGGATATCTGTATTTTCCCTTAGCAGGCTGATTAACTGTAATTCATCGTCAGGAATTTCCACCGATTTTTTATGTACGCTTGCTGATTTAGTCATCGAGTATCTGCCCTTTATAAACACTGCATGCTGGACCGGTCATCAATAATGAACAGCCCTCTCCTTCCCAGCGAATCGTCAAGGTTCCACCGTGAAGCTCTACTTTTACCTCATTATCCAGTAATCCGCGCTTAATGCCAACCGCTACTGCCGCGCAGGCACCGGTTCCACATGCCTGCGTTTCCCCCGCGCCACGTTCATACACACGAAGCCGGATTAACCGACGGTTAATGCGCTGCATAAAGCCAACATTCACCCCCTGAGGAAAATGCTGATCCGAGCCAATCGCATGACCGATATCTTCAACTTCTGTACGACCAACATCAGCCACCTGCAAAATAGCGTGCGGATTTCCCATGGATACAGTATCTATAGCATACCATTCATTATTTACCGTTATTTCATATTGTGCCGCCGTATTTTCCTGTAACTGGCTTTGCGTTGGCATTTTATCTGGTACAAAAGGCAGGCTCTGGGGCGAAAAATCCGGCATCCCCATATCCACGGTTACCTCTCCATTATCTTCAATCTGCAGGAGGATAAAACCACCCGCTGTTTCAACCGGAATACGGGCATTAACACTCAACCCCTGTTCACGCACAAATACCGCAAAACAACGTGCCCCGTTACCACACTGTTCGACTTCGCCCCCATCGGCATTAAAAATACGGTAACGGAATTCAGCCGGTGATGATTGCGTAGCTTCGACCAGTAATAACTGATCAAAACCAACACCGGTATGGCGGTCTGCCCAGGCACGGATTTTGGCGGCAGATAAATTCACCGCCTGGGTAATGGCATCGATCACCATAAAATCGTTACCCAGGCCATGCATTTTTGTGAAATTAATATTCATCTGCGCAGCATAACTGGCACCGATACGTTGTTCAACTGCTTCGCCCGAAAATAATTTTATTTGAGCGCTTTGCACGATATAGATTTTTTGTTAGACCTTCCCCGGTAATTTACTCGACTCATCCACGGGTAGCTCCTCTACATTTCGCAGCTTCCTTTCCATTGCCCGTGTACGAACACCTGTTTCTTCAATTGTATTAGATGCCGTATCAAGCTGCTTCTTAACTTTAGACAGTACATCACCAAATTTACCAAACTCTGTTTTAACGGCTGAAAGCACGGTCCAGACCTCACTTGATCGTTCTTCAATAGCCAACGTTCTGAACCCCATCCTCAAACTGTTTAAAATAGCGGACAGGGTTGTTGGGCCAGCTACAACCACTCGATACTGCTGTTGTAATTTCTCTACCATACCCGGCTGTCTTAAAACCTCTGAGTACAGCCCTTCGGTTGGAAGAAACATGATTGCGAAATCCGTTGTATGAGGTGGATCTACATATTTATCCGCTATATCTTTTGCCGAATTCAATATTGAGCGAATCAATGCAGCCGTTGATTTCTCAACGGCTGCCGAGTCAGCATTTTCAGCCGCATTTATCAATCTCTGATAGTCTTCCTGAGGAAATTTAGAGTCTATTGGTAACCAGATTTCTGTCGAATCTCCTTGTCCGGGCAGGCGAATAGCATATTCAACTGTTTCATTAGATCCTTTCTTTGGTTGTACATTCTTTTCATATTGTTCCGGGGTTAATAACTGTTCAAGGATATCAGCAATCTGGAACTCCCCCCACGTTCCTCGTGTCTTCACATTAGTTAGCATACGTTTAAGATCGCCAACACCGGTTGCAAGATTTTGCATCGCGCCCAAACCACGCTGAACAGCCTCAAGGCGCTCACTCACCAGTTTAAATGATTCGCCAAGTCTTTTTTCTAACGTACTTTGGAGTTTTTCATCTACCGTTTGCCTCATCTGATCCAGTTTCTTTTCATTATTGTCCTGTAATGATTTCATATTGTTATCAACAGTATCTCGCAACTTATCTAAACGAGTTTCGTTTGACTCGGCCAATAACTTCACGCGTTTTTCAACTGAATGCAGATCCTCCTGTTGAGATTTTTTCATTTCACTGATAGTTTTTGTAACAGCACCCTGCATATTTTCTATCTTTGTCTCATTGCTGGATTGAATAGATTTCATCTGCGCTTCAATAGTTCCACGAAGTTTTTCCAGACGACTTTCGTTAGAGTCCACAAGGGCTTTAACTCGTTTCTCAACTGCACCCATCCCATCCTGCTGAGACTTTCCCGTTTCTGCAATGGCATTCACCACAGCTTCATTTGCTGCCTTTTGTGTTCCTGACACCTCTTCCCTAAGCCTGCGTGCATCTTCCGCATTCTCTTTTCGTGTTTCCCTAAATTCATCACGAACTACATTCTCAGTAACTGCTTTGCTATTTGTTCCCAGCTTTTTTATCACTACAAAAAGAAGCAGTACGCTAACTCCCGATAACAGGACTGCTGACCAGATTAATACACTTTCCATTCTTCTACCTCAAACACTGTATGACTGATTCATGTAGTTTATCCGCATAACCCATTATACCCTTGCAACAGACTTTCCCAGTTAGCCTCATTAAAATGAAACCCGACATTATGTTGTTTAAATTTATTTAACGACCGTCTTAAACGCTTCAGATTTAACCGCTGCCATGATGACCCGCGTTTTTTGATTGTGCCACGATCAAAATCAATCAGATAAACAGTCGGATTATCTGAAGTACCGGTCTTCTGCAATAAAATATTACGTGCATTTAAATCCGCATGACAGATGTTATGCGTATGAAATTTCCGGATACAGCGCCCAACCTGCTGCCATAACGCAGCAGGTGCCGGATGGTCCAGTAAAGAATCAGCCAATGTCCGACTGTTCTGTATTTGCAGGGTAACCAGATCAGCATGATACAGAAAGCCTTTTGTAATAATACGTGCCGCAACCGGTAGCGGCACCGGCAGGCCTAAATTTCTCATCGTACGCAGCAAGCACCATTCCTGAAAAGCCCTTGTCTTTTCAGGCTTTCGCCCGAAATAGCTGTCACGTACCAGTTTCGCCACCAGACCACCGCGATAGTAATGGCGCAGCACCAGATGCAAAGTCTCTGCCCGAAAAAAAATAACCGGTGCGCGACCGATGGCGCTGACCGAATCAGTTAGAGGCTTATTGTCTACCCGAGTATCGGATGAAAATAATTGCCGCTGCGGATTCTCAACCAGTGAAGCATCATACAGAATGTATATATTTTCTGATTGCCAAATTTTTACATTGTTATCTGATAACATTGCCTGATACCATTATCCGATGCCATTTCCTCATACTACCTTCAGCCCGGCAATATCGCCTGACAGCATCTGCCTGTTGCGCCTGTCTGCACTTGGTGATATTACCCATATGCTGCCCGTGGTAAGAACCCTGCAACAGCACTGGCCACAAACAAAACTAACCTGGGTAATCGGCAGAGCAGAATATCCACTGGTCAAAGACATAGCGGATATCGAGTTTATCATTTTTGACAAGACAGAGGGCTGGCGGGCTTATTTGCATCTAAAAAAACGGTTAGGCAGCAGATCCTTTGATATATTAATGCATATGCAGTTATCTTTACGTGCATCGGTTATCAGCACCCTGATTCATGCAAAAATCAGGCTGGGTTTTGATAAAGCCCGGGCTAAAGATATGCAGTGGCTTTTCAGTAATGAAAAAATATCACCGTTATCCACCCGACAGCATGTGGTAGACAGTTTTCTTGAATTTCCCCGTCACTTCGGGCTGACACCGATTTTAAAGTGGGCACTGCCGGTTAATCCTGCTGCACTTGATACCATAAGAAAAAAGCTGGCGACCGACCGCTCCGTTCTGGTTATTAACCCCTGCGCTGTTGCTAGATCAAAAAGCTGGCGTAACTGGACGAATAAAGGTTATGCGCAAATTGCCGACTATGCGGCACAACAATGCAATATGCAGGTCGTGTTAAGCGGTGGCCCGGCACAGTCTGAAAAGAATACCGCAGAAGATATTCTGGCATTGTGTGAAATAAAACCGGTCAACCTCGTTGGTAAAACCCACCTCGATGAAATGGTAGCATTACTGAAACTGGCGAATATTGTCATTGCACCGGACACTGGTCCGATACACGTTGCCAGCGCACTTGGCACCAGCACCATTGGTCTCTATGCAGCGACCAACCCGCAACGTGCCGGACCGTATAATTTCATGGACGATGTGGTAAATAAGTACCCACAGGCTTTACAGAAGTATTATCAGCAGGATATTAAACAGGCAGCGTGGGGTAAACGCATTAAAACCACAGCCGCGATGACATTGATTAGCGTTGATGAAGTGCTTGAGAAGCTGGAAGCCATACATGAACCGGAAGAAAAAATTCGTTAAAAATTGATATCTTTTATGTCCTGCGCTGAACGGTATCCAGCATTTCAGCCTGCCTGGCGCGCAGATCCTTAACCCCTATTCGACTCATAATATTAACCCTTGTGTATATATTAAATAATTGTGTACGCTTTTGAACAGATTACAATAGAGACAGGTTCTATGGCAATAAAAAATCCACAAATTTGCCATCCTGCCTTATTTTCCGCACAATACGTCCATTTAGAAAATACATTTTCCCCATGCCACAGAAAAACCCGAAAATTATCGGCTGTATCCCCGCCCGCCACGCCTCCACCCGTCTGCCGGGCAAACCCCTGTGCGATATTGCCGGTAAACCCATGATTTTACATGTAGTGGAAAGAGCACATCGGGCACAAAGCCTGTCAGATGTTGTGGTTCTCACCGATGATGATCGTATCCTTGAAGTCGTTACCGCTGCCGGTTATCACGCTGCGCTCACGTCAGAAAACTGTGCCAGTGGTACTGATCGTATTGCCGAATATATGCAACAGAACAAAACGGTGGATATTTTTGTCAATATTCAGGGCGATGAAGTGATATTAAACCCGGCACATATTGATCAACTGGTAAGTGGATTTTGTCGCCAGGATAACCCGGAAATGGGTACACTGTCTCACTGGAGCGAGGACAAAACAGCCCTGTCTCTGCCATCAAATGTTAAGGTTGTTACCTCCTGCACCAGTCAGGCTCTGTATTTTTCACGCAACTGTATTCCAGTGACACAAAATGGCGCCCTGCCCAAACGCGGACAAATTCACATTGGGGTATATATTTACACCAGAAAGACCTTAAAACAGTTAATGCTGCTTGAACAAACCCCATTGGAGCAGACAGAAAAACTCGAACAGCTACGCGCTCTGGAAAATGGTATTTCTATTTCTGTGGTGACATTAGATAACTATGAAGGCCTGGCAGTGGATACCGCGGAAGATCTGGAAAAGGCACGCGCTTATTGTCTACCCATACAGCCATGATACCCGCTTTTATAACCGGCCTGTTTGGCAATACTGAAGCTATCAGCTACCACTCCCTTATTATTGATAAAGCAGGAGGAGGTTAAAGTATCGCCATCAATTATGATACAATCCGCTTTACTAAATTCTACGCCATTACTGCAATCTTCAAGGTTGTTTCCAGAAATAATTGATTGTACTGTAACGCACATCTTTCAATATGCCTAAAATCAGCGCCTGTATTATTTCTTTTAATGAAGAAAAAAAAATTGAAGACTGCCTGAAAAGTCTTCAGGGTGTAGTCGATGAAATTATCATTGTTGATTCAAACAGCACAGATAAAACGGTCGAGATCGCAAAGAAATACACCAATAAAATATTCCTTCACGATTTTAAAGGATATGGTAAACAAAAAAATCTGGCAACAGCTAAAGCATCTAATAACTGGATAATCAGTCTTGATTGTGATGAAAGGCTATCCACTGAACTTCAGGCAACAATCAAAACTATTAAAAATAATTTAAATGACAACACCGTTTATAGTATGGCGAGAAAAACTTTTTATATCTATCGCTGGCTTAACCACTGCTGGTATCCAGACAGAAAAATCAGGTTATTCAATAAATCAAAAACAAGGTGGCTTGATAATAATGTCCACGAAAGTGTCGATGCCAGTAATATGCAAACAATTGCATTAGGCGGTGACATCTTGCACTACTCATTCGATAGCCTCTCTGATCATCTGAAAACGATTGATAGATTCACACAGATTGGTGCTAATGATCTGCTAAATAAAGGCAGGCGTATTAGTGCAATCTCACCACTCACTCATGCAAGCTGGACATTTTTTAAACTTTATATTATAAAGCGCGGTTTCCTTGACGGCTTTGCCGGCCTCACAGTCTCAGTACTTTCATACATGCATGTATTTATTAAATATAGCCGTGCATATATGCTACAGAAATCACGACACGGCAATCAGTCATTATGAATATAATCGAACTTTGTCTGTCAAACGGACTGGGTGGACTTGAACTCTATGTTTACCGCTCAAGTGATGCTTTATTACATAGCCAGAAAAATATTAATAAAGTATTTGCGGTACTTACAGAAAACAGCAAACTTGATCACTACTATAAAGATAACGCATCAGTAAAGACTTTTTACATAAAACGTTTCTTCAGCGCAGCACCTTTACTTAACGCAATAAAACTGGCCAGGATAATTGATAATAATAAAATTGATATCATCCATATGAACTGGGGTAAAGACCTTCCTCTGGCAGCTTTCGCAAAAGTCTTTTCAAAGCGTAAACCTGCACTTATCTATACTCGACAGATGATGATTACGCGCAACAAAAGCGATTTTTATCACGTTTTTCAGTATCGCCAGATAGATCTTATGTTGACTATCACAAAAGAACTTGAATCACTTTGCAGGAAATTCATCCCGGAAGCCAGAAACAAAACAACAACATTGTATCACGGCGTGAAGAGTCCAGAAAAATTTCTTGATAAAAGTGAAATCTGGCAGAAGCGTGAAGAAACGGGGTTTGAAAAAGATGATTTTATCGTCGGCTTAATTGGCAGGCTCGAACGTGGCAAAGGCCAGCATCTCCTGATAGAGGCAATCCACCAGGCAGAAAAAAACGGCCACAACATTAAGGCGCTAATTGTGGGTCACGAGATGAATACCGGTTATAAAGATAAACTAAGAAAACTGGCAAAAAAGCTCGGGGTTCTTGATAAAATAGTCTTTCAGGACTTTACCAACCAACCACAGATTTTAATGCAAATCTGTGACTGTATCACTCTGACGACAAACCGGGAGACATTCGGCCTGGTGCTACCAGAGGCCATGCGATCTGGTGTAGCTGTGATAGGCAGCAACAATGGTGGTGTGCCGGAAATTATTGAGCACGAGAAAACCGGGCTACTATTTGAAAGTGAAAACAGTGACAGCCTGTATCAACAGATTAATCGTCTTTATCTTGAGCCGGAATTTAAAAAGACGCTAGCCATTAATGGCAAACAAAAAGCCGATAAAGCTTTCAATTACCATCAGCATTTTTTGCTGCTTGAACAGCATTTACAGGCCGTTGTGAATATTTCAAAATAAAAAAGTACCACTATGAAATTCTGGTTTAACAAGGGCGTCTGGAAACGTAAAAACGCTGAAAATAAAATTAAAAATATGTCGCATAGCGATATAAAAAGTATCGCCATTATACGGCATGCTGCCTTAGGCGATATGGTGCTAACACGCAGTTTTATTATTGAAGCAAGAAAAGCATTTCCGAATGCCCGTATTACATTAAGCATCGTCAGTAATTATACCCGCGGTGTACCCAATGACCTGGTTGACCGGGTGCATATTATCCACGGTGTTGATCAACGTGACACCCCTCTACACCAACGTATAAAAAAAATTCGTGAACTGGGTTACCACGATTTAATATTCGACTTTGCATGTTGTCCTCGTTCTTTTTATACCCTGCTGCTTACACCTGCATTACTCAAATTTGGTTTTCCCTACCACAAAATATATACCTGGCTACTTTATGACGTTGCTATTTGTCGCAATGATCTTGAGTTTGAGGGTAGCAATATGATGAAAATGCTTAATGCACTGGGGATAAAAACTGCCTACCCACATCAATATAATATGCCGGGAAAAGCGATTCATCGTTCCAGGCCCTATCTAATCTATTTTATTGGTGCTTCAACGCAGGACAAGGTCTGGCCAGCGGAACGTTTTACTGAACTATTAAAGAAAATGAGCAATGATTATCCCGATTTTGACCATCTGATACTTGAAGGTATTCAGGCCTGGGAAAGTGCCGATAAAATAATAAAACCATTAAAAGCCATAAAAAATATTGATGTTATTACTGCTAATACCATTGATAAGACAGTAGATGTTCTCAAAGGTGCCAGGCTGGTTGTCTCCAATGATACAGGCATTCGCCATCTTGCTATTGTTAGTGAAACTCCAACTGTTGGAATTTTCTTTCATGACCCCTTCCGCTACTGGCCACGCTTTGCAATACACGATGTCGCCATGCCCGATGAAAATGGCCCTGCATCTGTTGAAGAAGTTAGAAGCTGTTGTATCAATGCCCTCTCAAAAACCATAGAATGAGTTAACTCTGGGCTGAGTTCGGTTAAATTAGTCTGTATTAATA